>CANMAT010000408.1 GCA_947494865.1 Deltaproteobacteria bacterium | reverse complement strand
CCTGCCCCGGTCAGCTCACCGACCCCGCGGGCGTACAGCGCGTCGCACAGGCCAACTTCGGCGCGCTGCGCGCGTGCTACGAGCGCGAACTCAGAGGCAACAACCAGCTCCACGGCCCGCTCACCGCAGAGCTCAAGGTCGGCACGTCGGGCCGCATCGAAGACGTGCGCGTCTCCACCCCGATGAACAGCCGCCCCCTCGTCGAGTGCGTCAAGGCCTCGCTGCGCCGGCTCCAGGTGCCCGCGTCCCGCGGCGGCTGCGCCTTCGCGCAGGTTCGCTACAATTTCTCGCCCCGCAACTGACCGCTCACAGCCCCCAGCGAATATCGAGGCGCTTCATCTTGCGCCACAGGGTCGTCGGCGACAGCCCGAGCTGCTCGGCCGCGCGCTCTCGATTGCCCTCACACTCGCGCAAGGCGTTCTCGATCGCCACACGCTCGGCCGCGTCCACCGACGAGGCCAGCGTGCGGTCGTTGGGGCGGTCCCGAGGCACCTCGGGCAGGCCCTGCGGCGCAATGTCTTCGAGCTCAATCACGCCCGACAGCGAGGCCAGCGCCACGCCCTGCTCGATCATGTTCTCGAGCTCGCGAATGTTGCCCGGATAGTCGTACGAGGCGAGGTAGTCCATCACCGAGTCGCCGAGCCGCGCGCGCACGCCCATCTTGCGGCACGCCTTGCTCAGAAAGTGCTCCACGAGCGGCGGAATGTCCTCGCGACGGTCGCGCAGCGGCGGCAACACGAAGCGTGCGACGTTGAGCCGATAGTACAGGTCCTGACGAAATCGCTTCTCGGCGATGGCCCGGTGAAGGTCCTGGTTGGTGGCCGCCACCACGCGAACGTCCACCTTGAACGAGCGATTGTCGCCCACCCGCCGCACCTCGCCCTCTTGCAGCGTGCGCAGCAACTTCGCCTGAAAGGTCGGCGACGTCTCGCCAATCTCGTCGAAGAAGAACGTGCCCCCGTCGGCCTCCTCGATGAGCCCCCGCCGGTTGTTCACCGCGCCCGAAAACGCCCCGCGCACGTGCCCGAAGAGCTCGCTCTCGAGCAGCGTCTCGGTGACGGCAGCGCAGTTCACGGGCACAAAGGGCTTGTCCGCGCGGCGCGAGTTGGCGTGAACGGCCTTGGCCACCAGCTCCTTGCCCGTGCCCGACTCGCCCGTAATGAGCACCGTGGCGTCGGTGGGGGCAAACTTCGCGATGCGTGTGAGCACCTCACGAATCGCGGGAGAGCGACCAATAATGCTCTCGAAGCGATACCGATCGCGAAACTCCGCGGTCAAGAGCGCCACCTGCGTGGTGAGCGAGCGCTTCTCGACGGCGCGCTGCACCTTCACCATCAGCTCATCTTCGAGAAACGGCTTCTGAATGTAGTCATAGGCGCCCAGGCGCATCGCCTCGACCGCGCTCTCGATCGACCCGAAGGCCGTCATCAAGATCACCTCCGTGAGCGCGTGCGTGTCCTTGATGCGCCGCAACACCTCGAGGCCGTCACGCGCCCCCATGCGAAGATCGGTGATCACCAGGTCGTAGCTGGCCCCCGAGGCCATCTCGATGCCCTGATCGCCATCGGCGGCCTCATCAACCTCGTGACCACGCGCCCGGAGCATCAAGCCCAGGGTCGAGCGCATGTTCCGCTGGTCATCGACGACGAGAATCTTCGCCATCTACGCCCTCTTCACACGCCTCGTCGGCACCAGCCTTCACCGTGACACCTCGAGGCCCTGCGGGCGGTAGCGCCCGTCGCCTCGCGCGATACGAAACACGAAGGGCGCCGACGCGGCGCGCCCCGTAAACACAGCCCCCTGCCGCCAGGGGTCGCCGTTGGCGCGCGTCGAAAAGCCAGCGCGCGCGCTGTAGAGGCCCGCCGCATCGAAGGTGCCCAGCGGGCAGTAGTCGTACGGCGCCAGCACCGCCCCACGGCCGCCGCCCGGCCCGAGGCGCACGAAGAACTCTCGAAATGGCGACGGCTCGCGCGTGATCGCCTCGCAGGCGACCGCCCGCCCCTGCGGCGTGGTCACGTAGAACGAGAACAGCACGTTGCGAAACAAGGTCCACAGCGGCCGCCCGCTGATGTTTTGCACACGCACCGACGCGCGCAGCCCCATGCCCGTGGCGGCCTGAGCCCCCCTGCCCGCGACCGTGACGCCGCTGACCGCCACGGCGCGCTCGACATCGCCGCCGCTCGGCAAGGCGACCACCGCGGTGAGATCGTTTACGGGATAGGCCCGCCCGTCGAGCGCGATCGTGCGGGCCATCCAACGCGCCCGCGAGGCGCGGCGGCCGGTCGACGCGACGGGCTCGAAGCCATAGTGGGCCATCACGAGCGCACCCGGCGCCATGGCAGCGGGCACGCGGAGCCGACACACATCGCGCAGGTCGACGAGCTCCGAGTAGCGCTCGCCGGCCTGGAGCTCTGTGGCCACGGCGCGATCCGTCGATGTGGGACGCGCCTCGAACACGCAGCGCACGGGCGCCACGCGACGACGGCGGGCCCTCGGATCCGCGGGGGTCTGCGCTTCGAACCACACGAGGCGACGATCGGTCGCGACCTCGACGGGCGCACCCGAAACGTTGCGCAGCGACCAGCGCCACTGCCACGTGCCGGGCACAGGCTCGATCGCGAAGGCGACCGGCGAAGGCCCCGTCGGCAACGCCACGGGCGCGCGCACAGGCACCGCGAGCGCGTCAGCGGCGCTTGACAGAAGAGAAAGGAGCACTGCCGCAGGCAGCGCTGCACGAGGTCGAATCACCGTCACACCCATCGAAGACCGCGGAGCATCTACCCGGCGGGCATCGCCCGTCAACGCGCTCCGCGATGTGACCCCAGAAGCGCCTCGACGGCGTCGCGCGCCTCGACCGGAAAGATGAGACGGCGACGCACGAAGGGCGCCCCGAGAAGTCGCGCAATCACGAACGATGCGCTCTCCAAGGGCCGCGGCGGCCGCCGCTGCGACACGACGCGAAGCGCTACCTCCGACGAGGCGGGAACCTCGTAGGGAAACACCTCGGCCACGTCGAGCTCGGCGTGGTAGCGCGGGTCGAAGCCGTGGGCGCGCACGATCTCTTCGAGGGCCACGGCGAGGTCCGCGTCGCCCGCCGGGTCAAACTCGTCGAGCGAGGCCGTCTTGAACAGCGCCCGAGCGAGAATCTGCCGCGCGAGGCGCGAGAGCACCTCGTCGGGGTCGTCGCCCCAGCGCTGAATGGCCGTCCAGAAGGTGTTGTCATCGAGGGCGAGGTACGCGCCCACGGAGACGGACTCGCCCCGTGAAAAGGCCAGCAGCGGGGGCGGTGTGCCCGCCGGCACGCGCCCATCGGACACCAGGTCGGAGAAGCGCCGCACGATCGCGCGCAACATCGACTCGCCCGAGCGCGTGGCCTTATGAAAATAGACCTGCTGATACATGAAGAGACGCGCGAGAAAGTAGCCCTCCACGGCGGGGAGCCCCTTGGTGCCATCAACAGCGAGCCGCGGCCCGCCCGCGTCGGGGTCGAGCACGAGCGAGCGCAGGAGCCAGTCGAGGTCGTAGAGGCCGTAGCGCGTGCCCGTCATGTACGAGTCGCGCAAGAGGTAGTCGCAGCGGTCGACGTCGAAGGTGCCCGACACGGCCCGCGCGAGGTACCGCACCGGGTGGTCGCCGTGCACCAGCCGCTCGACCCGCGACGGCATCTCCGAGTCGAGCGCGGCGAGCACCTTGTGTACCGCCGTGTCCGGGTCGAGCACGATCGCGCTCGTCCACGACTCGTGCGCCGGCATCGACGGAAACACATCTTCAAAGAGATGCGAGAGCGGCCCGTGCCCCAGGTCATGAAGAAACGCCGCGGCGAGCGCATCCTCCTCGCCCCGCGGGCTGAGTTCGAACGACGCGTCGATCGCACGCGCGAGGGGCCCCACGCGCGCGAGAAAGCGAGACATCACGTGGGCCGCGCCGATCGCGTGGGCGAAGCTCGAGTGCTCAGCCCCCGGAAAGGCGAGCGAGGCCACCCCCAACGCCCGGATGCGCCGCAGGCGCTGGGCCTCGGGCGTATCCATGAGGGCAGGCACCACCCGCTCCGCGGGTCGCTCGAAGGCCACGAGGCCATGCACTGGATCACGCAGGATCATCGCCGTACCGAACCGCCGACACTGCCAGAGCGCGCGCCCTCCGCGCGAGCACAAACGTCGCCCCGCCGCGCGCCCCCCGTTGGCCGTATCGTCGGGGGCGATGGCCTCTCGCTACGCCCCTCTATGCGCCCTGCTCACGCTCGCCGCGTGTGCGCGGCGCGATCCCGACGACGCGATCCCCGCGCCCGAAACCGACCGCGTCCGCGACGCCGGGAGCGTGATCACCGTCGCGCGCACCCCCGCCGCGGGCTGCCCCGCGACCACGCCGCGCGCGGAGTGGGGCCGCGGCACCGTCCACGGCGGCACCGTCACGTCTGCCGAGACGTGGACCCGGGCCGCGTCGCCCCATCGGCTCCCCAACGGCGCGCACATCGTCGCTGGCGCCAGCGTGCGCGTCGACCCCTGCGCCGTCGTGCTCGTGGGCACCGGCCGCGACCTCGTCGTACAAGACGACGCGCGCCTCGTCGCCGCGGGCACCGCCGACGCACCCGTGCTCTTCGACTCGGCCAGCGAGCGCCCCACCGCGGGCGACTGGATCGGCGTCGAGATTCGCGAGAGAGCACTTCCCACAAGCCGATTCGCGCACACCACCATCGCGCACGCGGGCGCGGAGCCGCCGCAGCGCGGAGAGCCCTCGGCGGCGCTTCGATCGTGGCTGACCTCGGGCCTCGAGGTCGACCACCTCACGGTGCGAGACGCCACCGGGTGGGGCGTCGCCGTGCTCGGAGAATCCGGTTTTTCCCCGCAATCTCACATGCTTCGGATCGCGGGCACCGTCGG
>CANMAT010000407.1 GCA_947494865.1 Deltaproteobacteria bacterium | reverse complement strand
GCCTTCGGGCTGCTCCCGGCCAGCGCGACGGCCCAGACCGCGGGCTGCGTGCTCGCCCTGGTTCCCGCGCGCTGTAGCCCACGCGCGGCGCTGCGCCCCAACCAGATCGCCCCCGTGCTCGTCGGGACGCCGCCCACCCCGCGCGCCTTCGCGCGGCTCGTGCCCGTGGGGACCCGCTGGGTCGTGCTCGTGGCGCGCGATCGGGCCTTCCTCGATGACGCTTCGGTGCTCCCGACCCCGACGTCCGTGGGCCCGTTCCGCTTCGAGATCGCCAGCCAGATGCTCCTGGACGACGACAACCTGGCCCCCCTGCGGGGCCTGCTGGCCCCACGCTACCAGGTCGGGGTGACCCTCCAGGACCGGCGCCTCACGTTCGCCGCCGTCCCCGCCCCGACGCCGTAGCGGTGGGGAATGCTGCGCCCCCCACGACGAGCAGCGGTTCCCCTGCGGTGCGGATCTCCGACGTGGCCCTCCTCGCCGTTGCGGGCGTCGGGCATGACGGGCGCCGGCGCCTGGTCGATGAACCGCTCGACCTGCCCCCCGAGCGCCGTCGCGAAATGATCCACCGCGTCGGCGTCCGAGCGGGTCACGTCCGCTTCCGACGCTCCAGAGGCCTGCATTCCCGCGGTATGGCGCTCGCTTACGGCGCAGTAAGCGTACCCGCGGCCCGTCGACGCGGCGCCTCACGCCCTCTCGTCGATCCGCCGCGATGACATCACAGGGCTGGTTCCGGTGCAGCGGCTACGACCACAAGAACCTCTGTTACGCGTGGTGATGGCGCAGGGGGGGTATCGGGCCGTGACGATGGGGGCGATTGGAGGCCCTATCCGCCCTTCGGGTGTACCTTCACGCGCCGTGACGCCGCCCCCCGCTTCGCCGCCCCGCTCGCTCGCCGAGCGCGCGCTCGCCGCCTCGCTCGTGATCGCCGTGGTCGACTGCGTGTACCTCACCTGGCGCTACCTCGCGCTCCACGGGGCGCCGTCGCCGTGGGTCGTCGAGCACACGGGCGTCTGCTCGTGGACGGCGGGTGTCGACTGCGACCGGGTGCTCGTCACGCCGGAGGCGCGCGCGTTCTTCGTGCCCAACGCGACGCTCGGCCTGGGCTTCTTCGCGGGCGCGGCGTACTGGTGGTTCGTCGGGACGCGGCGGCACCCGGCGCACCGCGCCCACCTCGCGCGGACGCTCGCCTTCTGGCTCGGCGTGGCGACGCTCTTCACGTTCCGCTTCTGGTGGCTCCTCCTCCACCTCCCCGCCCTCTGCCCCTTCTGCCCCTGGAACCACGTCTTCACCTACGTGGCCTTCGGCGCCGCCCTCGCCGTGTGGCGCGAGGCGAAGCGCGCGGAGCCTGGCGCGCACCCCCCGTGGCGCGAGCTCCTGCCGCACGTGGCGTGGTCGATCGCGCCGCTGGTGCTGGTCCACGCGCTCTGGTGGATGCTGGTGGCGCGGGGCGTTGTCGACGCGGGGACCACGATCGTCGGGCGCTGAAGATCAGGCGGGCTTGTCGGCGGGGGCGGCGTCGGGCTTCGTCGGCTCGTCGGGTTTCTCCTCGTCGGCGACGGTGGGCGACTCCGACGACGCCGTGCGGGGCCGAGGCGGATGAGGTGAAGTGAGCCAGCGCAACGAGCGCGGTGCGGACGGGCAGGGCCGTTGGACTGCTTACCCCCTCCCCATCCCCTCTTGATCCGTGGTCAGCTCTCGGGCGCGAGCGCGCTCCGCAGGCGCTGTACGCTCTCCGCGCTCAGTGTGCTGCGCGTGAGCTTCGCGCCCGAGAAGCGATGGAGCTCGTTGGCGAGCGCCTCCTCCTTCACATGACTTACGAGGAGCGCCAGTGCTGCCGAACTCGGGCTCAGCGACTCCTCGATCTCCTTGACCGTCGCGTCGGGGATGCCCAGGTCGATGAGCTTCGCCGAAATCGCACCGAGCCCGGCGCTCACTGCGCCACCGACGAGCGTGCCGACCGGCCCCGCCACCAGCGTGCCGAGAAGGGCGCCCCAGAAGGCTCCTCGCGCGGCGCCCTCGGCGGGCGAGGCGTCAATCGTCTCCTGCACCGTCGTCTTCCCCTCGGCGTCCTTCACAAAAAACACCGCGTCGTGAAGCAGCAAGGTCTCTTCCAGCTGGAGCCGCTGGAACGCGAGGAAGGCTTCCTGCGACTTCAGGTTCGAGTCGAAGACAAGCACCATCAAAGCCCCGGGCTCCCGTTCGTTGCTCATGCCATTCTTCTCGCGCGACGCTCACGCGAAGACAAGAGGTAGCCTCCACGAAACTCATTCGGCGAAGCGGCGTGCGCGCGCGCCGCGTCGGAGGGGGATGGCGGGCGGTCAGCCCGTGGGCGGGTTCGGCGGATCGACGGGCGCGTCTTCTTCGCCGGGGCTGCCGCCCCGGTCACGCATGGCGGCGAGCTGGTCGATGTAGCCGAAGAGGCGCGCCTCGAGGTCGGCGTCGAGCTTGGGGTTCACGTCGCGCTCGTCGGCGAGGGCGTCGCGAAACCGCTGCAACTGCCCGATGGCCTTGGAGCGGAGCGTGGCGGCCTCTTTGCGCGAGCCCGGCGCGGCGTCGGCCCGCGCGCGCAGCAGCTCGTCGAGCTTCACCCCGGCCTTCAACTGACCGTCTACCCACGCCGCGAGCGTGGCGCCCGCGACGGGAAAGAGCTCGAGGTCGGCGCGGAGCTCGTCGAGCTTCGGGCGGTGATCGAGGGCGGCCTGCGCCTCGTCGGCGTACGACGCCTGGAGCGACGCGAGCGAGGGCACGAACACATCACGGATGCGCTGCGCGGCGGCGCGCTGCTTCTTCGTGGCGGTGGGGAGGCGCAGGTACGCCTCGGTGAGGTACCAGACCGCGTTGCCGAAGCCGTCGTGCACAACGTCGGTCTCCGAGAGCTGGTCGGACAGGGGTCGCGACCCGAAGGTCGCCGCTGGGAGCGCGTGAATGGCGTCGAGGGAGGCCCGCAGCAACGGCTCGTAGATGGCGCCGCAGCGGGTCGCCCTCACCGTCTCCACGCGCCGGGACAGCAGATCGCCGATCCCGAGCTTGAGGTCAGACAGCGTGAGGGTGCGCATGCTTCTCCCTACGGCGGGAGCCTGCGCGAGCTCGAGGCGATCAGGTCGGAGGGGTAGCCCGAGGGTGTGCGGGCTGATCGCGATCAGCGCGGAGGGGCGGCGCTGGTCGCGCGTGAAGGCAGCGCAACGAGCGCGGCATCGACGGGCAGAGCCGTTGGACTACCTATCCCCTCGCGTCGTCGTATGCCACCGACCGGCACCTCCGGCGGCCATTCGCGCCCCGGCAGACGTGTCTGGTTGATCCACAAACCGGCGATGGTTTTTGTACTGTGAGTCTCCACCATGAATCCCCTCACGCCGGCTTCCTCTCCCGCTTCACGCCTCGCGGCGTGCGCGTTGTGGCTCCTCTCACACGCGTGCGCGGCGCCCTCCGCGCGTCCGCCCGCGGTGGTCGCGTCGCAGCCGGTCACGGCGCCCGTCGCGCTCGCCCTGGACACCGACCGCGACGGCGTGCATGACGACGCCGACCGCTGCCCCGAGCTGCCCGAAGACTGCGATGGCGTGGACGACGCAGACGGTTGTCCCGACCCCGACGACGACCACGACGGCGTCGCCGACGTCTGCGACGCCTGCCCGGCGGTGGTGGGTTCTGCGCCCGACGGGTGCCCGCGACGACTGATCGAAGAGTGCCGTTTCCCCGCGCCGCTGGTGGTGTTCTTCGAGGCGAACGCCGCGACGATCACCCCTCGCTTCGTCGAGATCACCGAGGCGATGGCCCGGCTGTTCACGGAGCACCCGGAGCTTCGTCGGGTGCAGGTGGACGGCCACGCAAGCGTCGGCGAACGAGACCCTCGGGGGCTGTCTTCGCGGCGGGCTGAGGCCGTGCTCGCGGCCCTGGTGTCCCGCGGCGTGAGCGCCTCGCGGCTGGTCGCGCGGCCGTACGGCGCCGACGACCCCGCGGTGCCCGGATCTGAGCCGAACGCCCGGGCGCGCAACCGCAGGGCGAGCCTTCAGATTCTGGAGGCCGACGACGCACCCCAATCCCCGATCACTCCATTGGAGCGGCGCCCGATCCCTGCGAGCTGTCCAGACATGGCGCCTGCCCCTCCGGCGTGCCACCCGCCGCCCGCTGCGTCCGACGCGGGCGTCGCTGCGGGGCCGACCGAGGCGCCGTCACCCTCGACGAACGACGCGAGCGCCGTGGTGCTCTCCGGGCCGTTTGACGCGCCCGATCGCTAGCGCTGGCTGTTCGACGAACAGGTTTGCCGTCGTGGTCCACATCGCGGGGGGCCGACCCGCGACGCCCGGCGCGCCGGCGGTGCTTGACGGTCACACCCCGGGTAAGTTCCTATGCGCCTCTTGGAGACCATGGAGCGCCTGTTTCCCTCCCGAAGCCCCGCGATATTTGTGTCGCTGCTCGCCCTCTCGGCCTGCGGGCCGACCCTTCAGCGCCCGCCCGCCGGGGTGGCTGCGCCTGCCGTCGACGCCTTGCCCCCCGCCGTGGTGACCGCGCCCGTCTCCCGTGAAGACGCCGCCGTGATCGCGCGCACAGAGCCCCCAACCGACGCCGCCGTCCCGGTGGCCCCGGTGGCCTCGAGTGCGCCCGGGGTGATCGTCTCGGGCCTCCGCGATGTGGTCTCGCTGGTGGTCGGGGCCACGGTCGCATGCGCCGTGACCGAGCGCCACGCGGTGACCTGCTGGGGCGACATCCCCTTCGGTCAGGGCACGGACTCGTCGGTCGGCGGCACCGCGACGCTGCCGGGGCGGTACACGCAGGTCGCCGTGGGCGAAACCAGCCTGTGCGCGCTGGGGCTCGACGGCAAGGTGCGCTGCTGGGGCGTGTTGATCCAGGATCACGGCGAGTGTCCCGACGACGCGCTGACGGTGG
>CANMAT010000406.1 GCA_947494865.1 Deltaproteobacteria bacterium | reverse complement strand
CTCTTCCGATCTTGGGGCCGTACCAGATCGCGGTGGTGCGCGGCGACGACCCGGCGGCCATCACCGCGTGGCTCAGCTCAAACGGCTATGTGATCACCCCCGAGATCGAGGCGCCCATCGCGTACTACACCGCGCTGCGCAGCGATTTCGTGGTCGCGCGGCTGCGGCCCGACCAGGGCGTCGAGGCGATCAGACCGCTGCGCATTCGCCTTCCGGGCACGGTGACTCAGCTCCCGCTGCGCATGGTGGCCGCGGGAGTGGCCGACGAGGTCGGCATCGAGCTCTACCTCGTAGGCGAAGGCCGCTGGAACGTGACGGGCTTCGCGGGCACCACCGTCGCCAGCGAAGACCTCACGTGGTCGTTCGCGCAGGGCGCGTCGAACTACGCGCAGGCCTTTCAGCGCGCTGTGTGGCGACGGGCGCGCCCGGGTGGGTGACCGAGTTCGCGGGCCCCGTCGATCGCGCGTGGGCCGCGGGCACGAGCGCGGAGCCCGAGTGGTCGCTCGCCCTCCAGGGGGTTCCCGGGGCCTGGGTGTCGCGCGTGCGCACGGTGCTCCCGCGCCTCGCCCTCGACGCGGAGCTCCAGTTCGGCGCCGCCGACAACGTGCCCGTCGCCCGCGCCATCGCGGCCCAGCGGTGGGACGACGCCGTGCCCCGCGCCTGCGGCGAAGGGGGCATCGGCGACGCCGGGCGCGACGCCGGGCGCGACGGAGGCGCCGCCGATGCGAGCGCGCGCGTCGTCTTCGACGCTACTTCACCGGGCTGCGCGTGCAGCGCCCCGGCGCGCGCGTCGGGCGGGGGAAGCCTCGGCGCGTGTGCCCTGCTCGCGACCTGCGCGGTCGTCGCGCGGAGGCGACGGTGAGCGCTACCGCCGCCCGCGCCACGCCGCCACCGCGGCCACGGCGAACAAGGGCGCGAGAAAGGCGTCGTAGAGCGCCTCGAAGGTGGGCAGCGGGCGCACCTGCGCGACCTGCCACGCGTAGCCCGCTGCGAGGGTCACGAGCGAGAGCGCCGCCCACGCACGCACCGCCCGCTGCGACGGCCAGATCGCGAGCGCCACGGCCGCGAGCCCCAGCGCGATGTCGACCGCCGCGGTGGTCGTCGCGTAGCCCTGCGGGAGCCACCCGACGCTCGCCGCGGCGAGGCGCACCGCGCCGACGGCGCGCAGCGACGAGAGCGCCAGCGCCCCGGCGCCCGACACGTTGCTCACGGCGCGCGCCACGGGGCCGCCGAACTGGGTCACGGCGAGGGCGGCCACCAGGGCGGCGCCCACGTGCCACGGGAGCAGCCCGCGACCGTCGGCGAGCGTCACGGCGCCCGCCACCCACGCGACCAGGAGCGCCAGCCACGCGGCGGCTCCGAGGCGGTGCGGGCCGGTGCCCGCGGGGCGCGGCATGAGCAGGGGCACGAGGCCCGCGAGGAGCGCGGCCGTGGCCGACGCGCCCAGCACGAGGGCGAACAACAGACGAGAGCTATCGGACACCGCGCACCTCGACGAACTGAGTGATGGTTCGGGCCCGTATATCGCATCGTTCATGCTGCACGCGAGGGCGCTTCGGAGATAGTGTCCGCGGCCATGCGCGAGACCCCCTTCACGCTCGAGCGCGACGGCGCGAGCGTTTATGTGTACCGATGGCTGCCCGACGAGGGCGTCGCCTTGCGCGGTGTGGTGCAGGTGAGCCACGGCATGGCCGAGCACGCGGCGCGCTACGCCCCGCTGGCCGAGCGCCTCACGCGCGCGGGCTTCGCGGTGTACGCCCACGACCACCGGGGCCACGGGCGCACCGCGGGCGACGCGTCGCGCCGGGGCTTCTTCGCCGAGCAGAACGGCTGGCGCGCCGTGCTCGACGATCTGTACGCCGTGGGCGCGAGGGCAGCGGGCGAGCACCCGAGCCTCCCGCGGGTGCTCTTCGCGCACAGCATGGGCGCCTTCATCGCGCAGCAGGCGCTCTTCGAACATGGCGCCGACTATGTGGGCGCGGTGATCTCGGGCTCGTCGAGCGGCGTGAGCAACCCCCTCGCCCCCATCGGCCGCATGATCGCGCGCCTCGAGCGCTGGCGCCTCGGGCCCCGCGCGGCGAGCGCGCTGCTCACGAAGCTGTCGTTCGGTGAGTTCAACCGCGCGTTCAAGCCCGCGCGCACCGAGTACGACTGGCTGAGCCGCGACGCCGCGGAGGTCGACAGGTACATCGCCGACCCGTGGTGCGGCTTCGAAGTGAGCACGCAGCTCTGGATCGACCTGCTCGATGCGCTCCCGGGCCTCGCCGACGCGAACAACCGCGCGCGCATCCCGAAGGCGCTGCCGGTGTACGTGCTCGCGGGCAGCGCCGACCCGGTGAACGGCAACCTCAAGGGCCTGCACATGCTCGTCCGCGACTGGAACGCCGCGGGCCTGCGCGACATCACCTGGAAGGTGTACGACGGCGGCCGCCACGAGATGCTCAACGAGACCAACCGCGCCGAGGTGCTCGACGACCTCGAGCGCTGGCTCGACCGCGTAGCGCCCGCCCCGAAGGAGCACGCATGAAGCGCGCGAAGGTGAACGTAAACGGTATGCACTGCGGCGGCTGCGTCTCGTCGGTGGAGCGCGTGCTCGGGCGCCTGCCCGGCGTGGCCGAGCGCGCGGTGGCGGTCGGCAGCGTCGAGATCACCTTCGACGAGGCCCTGCTCGACGAGGCCGCGCTGCGTGCCGCCATCGACGACGCGGGCTTCGAAGTCACCTCCGTCTCCTACGCGTGAGCGTGGTAGGGTCGCAGCCCTCATGAGGGCCATGTCCCACTCGCTCTGAGTCGCCGCTGCGCCCGAGGTCTTCGGGCGACGCGCACCACGACCGTCGTAGCGGGCGTAGCGACACCTCTGTGTGCGCGCCCCGCGCGGCCACGCACAGGAGATCCGTCGCATGTCAGTCTTCTAAGTTCACACCGCCATCGAGAAGGTAGCCGCCATCGCGGCGCAGCACGCCGTCGCCGTCGACCGCGAGGGTCGCTTCCCCGCCGAGGCCCTCGAGGCCTTCGCCGCGAGCGGCCTCTACGGCCTCGTGTCGTCGGGCGCCGTCGGGGGCCACGGCCAGGGGATGCGCGCCGCCGCCGAGGTGGTCGAGCGCCTCGCGCGCGCCTGCGGCTCCACCGCGATGGTGGTGTGCATGCACTACGCGGGCGCCTTCGTGATCGAGAAGTTCGGCGACGAGGCCACCCGCCGCGACATCGCCGCGGGCCGCCACCTGAGCACCCTCGCGTTCTCCGAGGCGGGCTCGCGCAGCATGTTCTGGGCGCCGGTCTCGACCTCGACGCGCGACGGCGCGAGCGTGCGCCTCGACGCGCGCAAGAGCTGGGTCACCGCGGCCCGCTACGCCACGGCGTACGTGTGGTCCTCGAAGCCCCTCGAAGGGTCCGAGGCGAGCACGATCTGGCTCGTTCCGCGCGACGCGGCGGGGCTCACCGTCGAGCGCCCGTTTACGGGTCTGGGGCTGCGCGGCAACGACTCGTCGCCCGTCGCGGCCGACGGGGTGATCGTGCCCGAGACGGCGCGCCTCGGCGAAGAGGGCAAAGGCTTCGGCGTGATGATGGAGGTGGTGCTCCCGGCCTTCAGCGTGATGAACGCAGCGTGCTCCGTGGGCCTCATGGAGGCCGCCATCGCGCGCACCGCCGAGCACGCCTCGGGCGCGCGCTGGCAGCACTCGGGGCAGGCGCCCGCCGACCTCGCGACGGTGCGCGCGTACATCGCCAAGATGCGCGTGAAGGCCGACATGGCGCGCACGCTCTGGCTCGACACCCTCGTGGCGCTCGAGACGGGCCGCGCCGACGCGATGCTGCGCGTGCTCGAGGTGAAGGCGGCCTGCAACGACGCCGCGATCGAGGTGACCGACCTCGCGATGCGCGTGAGCGGCGGCGCGGCCTTTCGCGGCGACGTGGGCGTCGAGCGGTACTTCCGCGACGCGCGCGCGGGCGCCGTGATGGCCCCCACGAGCGACGCCGCCTACGACTTCATCGGCAAGGCCGTGTGCAACATGCCCCTCTTCGGATGAGAGCGAGACCTCCCATGAGCGACGCGTTCGTGCTCGGCGCAGTGGCCTACGACCCCAAGGTGGTCACCATCTGGGACGGCTTTTTGCGCTGGTTCGCCGAGAACCATTTCGCCTTCGACTACGTGCTCTTCACCAACTACGAGCGCCTCGTCGAGGCCCAGTTCGCGGGCCAGGTCGACGTGGCGTGGAACTCTCCCCTCGCCTGGGTCGAGTCGCTGCGCCTCGGCGAGCGCGTGGGCCGCAGCGCGCGCGCCGTGGCCATGCGCGACACCGATCAAGACCTCACCTCGGTGGTGCTCGTGCGCGCCGACAGCCCGGTGAAATCGCTCGCCGACCTGCGCGGTCGCAAGGTCGCCGTCGGCGCCGAAGACTCTCCGCAGGCGACCATTCTTCCGCTGCTCCACCTCGCCGAGCAGGGCCTCGCGCCGCGCGAAGACTTCACCGTGATGGTTCACGACGTGCTGGTGGGCAAGCACGGCGACCACGTGGGCGGCGAGCGCGACGCGGTGCGCGCCCTCCTCGTGGGCGAGGCCGACGCGGCGTGCATCCTCGACGCCAACGCGCTCGGCTTCGTGCGCGACGGCACCGTGCGCGAGGGCACGCTGCGCATGGTGGCCGAGACGGCCCCCTACTACCACTGCAACTTCACGGCGCTCGACGGCGTCGACGAGGCGCAGCTCGCGCGCTTCACCGAGCTGCTCCTGGGCATGCGCTACGACGACCCCGCCGTGCGCCCGCTCATGGACCTCGAGGGCCTCAAGCAGTGGCGCCCCGGTCGCACCGAGGGGTACGCGCCCCTCGCCCGCGCGTGCGCGCGCTTCGGCACCGTGGGCGCCTGGCTCGACGGCGCCGCGTCGCGCTACACCGCG
>CANMAT010000405.1 GCA_947494865.1 Deltaproteobacteria bacterium | reverse complement strand
CCCTGGAGCGCGTCACGGCGCTTCTGCGCGGCCTCGAGGCCGCTGCGCGACGCGGCGACGTCGACGCTCGCCGACTAGACGCAGCGGTCGGTGAGCACCGTCACGCTGTCGGGAGAGATCTCGGCGAAGCCGGGGCCCACCGCGACCGCGAGCGTCTTGCCCGCCGTGCGGTACCGCACCACGCCCGCGCGGAGGGCCGCGAGGAGGGGGCGGTGACCGGGCAGCACGCCGAACTCACCGTGCACGCTCGGCGCCTCGACCTGATCGGTCTCGGCCGTCACGGCGGCGCCCGTGGGGGTCACCACCGAGAGGGTGAGAAGGCCGCTGCGCGGGGTCGTTGCGAGCTCGTTGGTTGCCATGCGCTTGTGCCTCTCGACCCTTCTCAGGCCCTGGCGAGCTCGGCGGCGCGCTTCTTCACGTCGTCGATGCTGCCCTGGAGATAGAACGCCTGCTCGGGGAGATCATCGTACTTGCCGGCGAGGATCTCTTCGAAGGAGTTGAGCGTGTCGGCGAGGTCGACGAACTGACCCTTGAGGCCCGTGAACTGCGCGGCCACGAAGAAGGGCTGCGAGAGGAAGCGCTCGACGCGGCGCGCGCGCGCCACGGTGCGCTTGTCGTCTTCCGAGAGCTCATCCATGCCGAGAATGGCGATGATGTCTTGGAGAGACTTGTACTTCTGCAGGGTCTCTTGCACGCCGCGCGCGATGCGATAGTGGCGCTCGCCCACGATGTTGGGCTGGAGCATGCGCGAGGTCGAGTCGAGGGGATCGACCGCGGGGTAGATGCCCTTCTCGGAGATGGCGCGCGAGAGCACCGTCGTGGCGTCGAGGTGGGCGAAGGTCGTCGCGGGCGCGGGGTCGGTGAGGTCGTCGGCGGGCACGTACACGGCCTGCACCGAGGTGACCGAGCCGGTCTTCGTCGAGGTGATGCGCTCTTGAAGGGCGCCCATCTCCGTCGAGAGCGTGGGCT
The DNA here is from genome assembly GCA_947494865.1 of Deltaproteobacteria bacterium. GTDB lineage: Bacteria > Myxococcota_A > Polyangia > Polyangiales > CAISKJ01. Next base: position 3,930 of record CANMAT010000405.1, on the reverse strand, counting down.
GGTAGCCCACGGCCGAGGGGATACGGCCCAGGAGCGCCGACACCTCGGAGCCCGCCTGCGTGAAGCGGAAGATGTTGTCGACGAAGAGCAGCACGTCCTGGTTCTGGTCGTCGCGGAAGCTCTCGGCCACCGTGAGGGCCGAGAGGGCCACGCGGGCGCGCGCGCCCGGGGGCTCGTTCATCTGGCCGTAGATGAGCGCGGTCTTGCTGATCACGGCGCTGCCGTCTTCGAGCTTCGACTCGGTCATCTCGACCCAGAGGTCGTTGCCTTCGCGCGTGCGCTCGCCCACACCGGCGAACACCGACACGCCGCCGTGCTTCTTCGCCACGTTGTTGATGAGCTCCATGATGAGCACGGTCTTGCCCACGCCGGCGCCGCCGAAGAGGCCGATCTTGCCGCCCTTCTTGTAGGGCGCGAGCAGGTCGATCACCTTGATGCCCGTGGTGAAGATCTCCTCCTTGGTGCCCTGCTCCGTGAAGGCCGGGGGCTCACGGTGGATGGGCATGTACTTCTTGGCGTTGACGGGGCCGCGCTCGTCGACGGGCGCGCCCACGACGTTCAGAATGCGGCCGAGGGTCTCGTTGCCCACGGGCACCATGATGGGCGCGTTGGTGGGCTGCACCTCTTGACCGCGGACGAGGCCGTCGGTGCTGTCCATGGCGATGGCGCGGACGGTGTTCTCGCCGAGGTGCTGCGCGACTTCGACGACGAGGTTCCACGCCTCGGCGTTGATGGACTTGTTCGTGATCTTGAGCGCGGAGTAGATCGGCGGAACGGCGCCGGGGGGGAACTCCACGTCGACGACGGGGCCGATGACCTGGGTGATTCGTCCGAGGGCGGGGTCGGGCATCGTAACGTTTCCTTCAGAATTGCGTGTGGGAACTTCGCGTTGGCGGCTGCGCAGGGAGCCATCGAGAGCAGCGCGCTCCGCCTTGCGGCGCGGCCCCCCTACCACGGCACGGGATCTGGGGTCAAAGCGCTTTCTGGCAACGGAGCGCCCCTCCCCCTACAGTGCCCACGGAGCGCTTGAGGTAGAACATCGAAGCTCATTTGGAGCTCCGTTCGCACCCCCTCTCGAAGCCGCGCATGACACCCACCCACAGCCTCGCCTGCGCCCTCGTGCTCGCGGCCGTCGCCTGCGCGGGTCGCCCCGCGCGCGTCGACGCGCCCGTCACCCCTCGCGTCACCGGGCCTGGCGCCCCGCACGCCTCCACGCTCGTCGCGGCCTCGCTGCGCGTCTTTCACGGCGACCGCGTCGCGTGCGCCCTCGCCGCCGACGGGCGCATCACCCTCGGCGACGAGGACTTCGCGCGCCTCGACGGCGACCGCGTGCGCTCGATCGCAGGGGAGGAGCTCGCGCGCGTCGAGGGCGCGTCGGTTCACTTCGCGGGCGCCTCGCGGGTCGCCGAGCTCACCGCCGACGGGCTCGCGGGCCCCGACGGTCAGCGCCTCGCGTTCGATCCCGAAGGGCACCCGGTGTTCACCGCCGAAGCGCGCGCGGGCGAGGCCGTGCTCCATAGCCTGCGCGTCGAGGGCATCACGGCGGCGACGCGCGCGACGGCCGCGGTGCTCGTGGGCGTGCTGATGTTCCGCATGCGGGCGCAGCGCGCCGACGCGGGGTCACCGTAGATCGCCCAGCTCGACCTCGGCCCCGGCGCGGAGCTCGGTCCCTGACGGCGCGTCGAGCACGCGCTGCTCGAGGCCGCCCAGACGGCCCCCGAGGCGCTCGACGGACACCACCCCGCGAGCCGTCTGCACCTGCGCGCGCGTCACGATGACCCCGCCCGCGGTGAGGGCCTGCGCGCTCACCACCACGCCGCGGTTCGACGTGGGGCCGACGGGCCCCGGCGCGCCCAGCGAGAGCAGAACAGCCCCCAGCGCGAGCGCGAGCGCCTGCACGCGGCGCCTGCGCGTGAGCGAGAGGCCCATCAGCGCGAGGGCTGTCAGCGCGAGGGCGCCCTGGCCCCCGAGGCGCGGCGTCACGCGGGCGCCGCCGCAGCCCCCGACGAAGTCTTCGACCAGCGTCGCCGGGGCGTCGTAGGCGCGGGCGGCCGACTCGCGGTCTACCGCGGCGAGCGCGCGCTTGGTCACCTCGCCGGGCTGCGACGAGGGGTACATCGTCGCGTCGGGGTGGTCGGGGTCTTCGACGAGCCCGAGCACGTGCCCGAACTCGTGGGTGATCACGTTCTGGTAGTCGTTGGGCGCGGCGGGGAGGCCGAGCATCGCGGCGCCCGTGAGCTCGGCGAAGCGGTTGCGCTCGGCGTCGACGATCACGTCGGCGTCGACGATCTCGCCCGTCGCGCTGTTGCGCGTGAGCAGCGTGAGGGCGAGCACCGCGCGGTCGAAGCGCTGCGGGAAGTTCCTGCGGTAGAGGGCGATGCCGCTCACGTTGTCGGAGCGCGCGGGGTCGTAGCCGGGCTCGCCCACGGCCCCGACGCGCACGTCGAAGCGCGGCACGTGCCCGTTGCCCCGCCACGCGTCGGCCGCCTGCGACACCACGCGCACGGGGTCGCGCAGCGTGTCGCGGTCGAACATCGTGGGGTCGACCATGAAGGTCACCGCGCTGCGATGCCAGCGAACGGCGTGGCCCCCGGCAAGGCGCTGCTCCGAGTGGGCGCCCGCGGCGGCTGGTGCGAGCACGAGGGCGAGGATGGCGAGCGCGCGAGCGACGAGTTGCATACAACCCGTTGAATCGGACGGATGTCACCGAAACTTGAGCCCGAGGCCCGCGATCAGCGCATCGGCTGCACGTCGTACGGCATGAGCCCGGCCTCCATCGCGACGATGGACCGGAGCTCCGCTCCCTGCGACGAGTACACGCGCACCCCGGCGCCCGCGTGGTAGGGGCCGCTCCCCGGGTCGCCCACGAAGATGCGATCGCCCACCACAACCGGGGCCGCGGCGCCCCACTGCGAGGCGCGCAGGAGGAGCGTGGCCGCGCGCGTCTCGAGGTCGAAGAGGATCACCCGCAGGTCGTCGAGGGCCGCCGTGCCCCGACGCTCGGCGCTCACCCGGAGCACGAGGTGGCGCGCGTCGACCACGGCGACCGCGTCGAGGTTGCCCATGATGCCCGGGTCGTCTTCGCGCACGAGCACGGTGACCGCCCCTGTCGCGACGTCGATCGACTCGACGGCCCCGTCGCCGATCACGTTGTAGGAGCCGAAGGTGGTGACGAGCCGCGCGCGCCCGTCGGCCGAGGCCACGAGGGGGCCGTAGGGGTTCGGATTCGTGAGTGAATACGCGCCGATGCGCGCGTGCGTGCGCGGGTCGATGCGCGCTACGAGGCCGGGGCGCGTGGGGTTGGCGAGCAGCGCGTCGTCGTCGTCGAAGCGTTGGAGCGTGACCCACACCTCGTCGCCCACGCGCGCGAGCGCATCGGGGTACACCCCCTCGCCGGGCGCGACCTCCGACGCGAGGTCGACGGTGCTCGCCACCGCGCCCGCGGCGACGTCGATGACCGCGACGGAGTGCATCGCGTAGCGGGCCACGTAGAGGTGCCCGTCGTCGACGGCGAGCGCGTCGTGACCGTTGGCCGACGGGCGCGAGCGCGACGCGCGGGCCTCGGCGTCGGTCACCAGCGGCACCTGGCACACGGCGCCGGTGCGGGGGTCGAAGAGGGTGAGGTTGTCCTGGTTGCCCACCGCGCGGTGCAGGAGCGCGAGCGTCGTGCCCAGCGCGCGCACCACGGTGTCGCCCGTGGCCTCGATGGGGAGCTGGCGCATGGCGAGGTCGCCCAGCGAGAGGGCGCGCACGCGGCCGGCGTCGTAGCGCGGCGACACGCCCACGACCGCGAGCTGCGTAGGCGACACGGAGGCGCGGAGCGCGGGGCCCGCGAAGGCGCCGCAGGACTGCGTCGAAGGGGGCGGGTCGGCCCCGCACGCGGTGAGGGCGAGGGCGTAGAGCGCGAGACGTCGCGGAGAGGTCATCGGG
>CANMAT010000404.1 GCA_947494865.1 Deltaproteobacteria bacterium | reverse complement strand
GTGAGCGGGGGCACGCACACGGGGGGAACATCAACGTCGACAGGCACGTCGGGGCCGATGGGCACGTCGGGGCCGATGGGCACGTCGGGGTCGACGGGCACGTCGGGGTCGACGGGGACATCAGGGTCGACGGGGACATCGGGCACGTCGACGTCGAAGGGCACATCGGGCACATCGACGTCGACGGGGACGTCGGAGTCGACCGCGACGTCGGGCAACGCGCCGTCGAGGATGAGCTCGCCGTCGAGTTCGGTGCGACCGCACCCCGCGGCGAACAGGGCAAGGGCGCTCGCGAGCGCCGTGATACGGAGAATGCGCATGAAGTTGTCCCCTCCTGCGGGAGGCGTGTGAGGCAACAGTCTGAATCTGTGTCGCCGACCGGAAGAGGTCAGGGAATAGCCCGCTCGACGCGGCGCGATCATGCGTCAGGACGCCGCGTGGGTAAAGCGGTGTAGATTCCGCGCCCATCCGTGAAGGCAACCGCCCGTCTCTGCGCCGCAGCGCTCGTTGGAAGCACTATTTTTGCGATGGTTTCGCGCGCCGACGCGCGTTGCCTCGTGCGCCCCGGCCCCGACGGCGAACTCGCTACGTGGCTCGTCGCGGGGCCCTTTCGCGCGGGGGCGCTCACCCCGCGTCCCTCGTGGGGCGCGGTGTTCGACGCGCTGCTCACCAACCGCGCGCCGGGCCTCGACGCCGCCGACGCCGCGCTGCGCCCGTCGGTCGCTGCGAGCTCGCCCGCGTGGCGCCCCTTCGCCTCCAACCGCCCCTGGCTCGACGTGGGCGCGGCGGCGGGCGGCCGCGGGCCTCGCGTGGTGTACGCGGGGCTCACGCTCGACGCGCAGACCGCGGGCGTGCGCTACCTCTTCCTGGGCAGCGACGACGCCCTCTCGGTGCGCCTCGACGGCCGTGAGGTGCTCCGCCGCCCGCTCGCGCGCGAGTCGCACGACGACCAGGACGCGCTGCGCCTCGACCTCACCGCGGGCCCGCACGCGCTCGTGGTGAAGCTCGCCTCGCGCGGCGACCTCGACCTCTTCGCGCGGCTCACCGACGCGGCGATGCGCCCCGACCCCACGGTGCGCGCGGCGCTCGACGGCGTCGACGACGCGGGCTGCCTGCGCCTCGCCGCGCGCGCGGCCTCGATCTCGCTGGCGCGCCGCGTGGTGCCCGAGGGCACGCGCGTCGACGTGGAGGTCGCCTTCCCCGGCGGCGCCGCCGCCGTCGAGGGCGAGACGGGGCGCGCCGTGTCCATCACGCTCGCGCCCGTCGGCGCGGCCGCGACGACGGAGGCGACGGAGGCGACGCCCGCGCAGGCGCTCACGCTCCATGCGCTCTTCGCGCGCGACGCGCAAGGATCGGTGACGGTGCGCGCGGGCGACGCCGCGCAGACCTTCGCCGTGCGCGTGGCGCCCGCCGTGCGCGCGGTGCTCCTGCGCGCGAGCGAGGTGCTCACGCCGCTCGACGGGGCGTTCATGGCCGCCGAGCCGTCGCTCGTTCCGGTGCCCGCGCCGCGCGAGACGGACGCGTTGCCCGCGGCGGCGATCTGGTCGGTGGAGCGCGTCGCCGAGCGCCTCGCCGCGCTCGTGGCCGAGGGCGACCCCGACGCGAGTCACCTCAACAGCGAGGCCCTGCTCCTCGCGGAGCTCCTCGACGCCGTGGCCGCGGGCCGCGACCCCTACGCCCGCCGCACGGGCGCCATGCGCCGCGCATACCGCTCGCCCCTCGACGGCGCGCTGCAGGAGTACTCGGTGTTCGTGCCGCCCTCGTACCGCGGCGACCGCGCGACGCCCGTGGTGATGGGCCTCCACGGCTTGCACGGAAGCGCCCACCGGATGTTGCCCATTCTCACGGGCTTCTACGACAAAGACGAGCCGCGCACGCACGCCGACCGGTACCTCCCGCCGATGCCCGACACGGGCGCGATCCTCGTGGCGCCCTACGGCTTCGGCGACGCGGCCTACCGGCAGCAGGGCGAGCACGACGTGATGCGCGTGCTCGACGAGGTGCAGCGCGCCTATCGCACCGACCCCGACCGCACGTACATGACGGGCCTCTCGATGGGCGGAATCGGCGCGGCGGGCGTGCCCTTTCACCACCCCGACGCCTTCGCCGCCATCGCGGCGCTGTGCGGCTATCACAGCTATTTCGTGCGCAACGACACCCGCGGCGTGCGACGCCCGTGGGAGACCTTTCTCATGGAGCTGCGCTCGAACGCGAGCTACGCCGAGAACGGCGCGCACCTGCCCCTCTACGTGGTGCAGGGCACGCTCGACCGCCCCATCACCAACTCGACGTCGCTCACCGAGCGCTACGAGGCGCTGCGCTACACGCTGCGCAGCGAGTTTCCCCCCCTCGACCACGACGTGTGGAGCACCACGTACGCCAACGGGCGCATCGTGCCCCACTTTCTTCAGTATCGCCGCGACCCGCACCCGCGCAGCATTCGCTTTCGCACCCCCGAGCTGCGGTGGAACCGCGCATACTGGCTCACCGTCGACGCCCTCACGCGCGACGGCGGCGCCACGCGCCAGCGCGGCGGGCGATGGGGCGACGTCACCCTGGAGACGCTGCGCAACGGACAGGGCACCGCCACCACCGCGGGCGTCGCCGCCCTCACCCTCACTCCGCCGATGGACGCCTACGCGCCCGGCGCCCGCGCCCTGTCGCTCACCCTCGATGGCGACCGCGTCGCGCTGCCCTTCAACACACCCACCACGCTCGTTCGAAGCGACGGGCACTGGCGCATCGGGACGGCCCCCGTCGCGCGTGCGGGCGGCCCCGTGCGCGAGGTCTTCGACGCGCCGCTGCTCTTCGTGGTGGGCACCGGAGACCCCGCCGAGGAGCGCGCCAACGCGCGCGTCGCGCGGCACTGGGCCGTGCGCAGCAGCGTGCGCGCGCGCTACGCCGTGGTGCGCGACGACAGCTACACCGAGGCCATGGGCGCGGGCCGCACGCTGGTGCTCATCGGGCGCAGCAACCGGCTCCTCGCGCGCATGGCGCCGCGGCTCCCCGTGCGCGTCACCGACCGCGCCGTCACGATCGGCGCGCGGAGCTTCGAAGGCCCCGACGTGGGCGCCGTGTTCACCGCCCCAAACCCCGACGATCCGTCGCGCGCCGTGCTGGTGATCGCGGGCACCACGCCCGTGGCTACGCTGCTCTCGCGCGCGCTGCCCGACCTCGTGCCCGAGTACGTGGTGTACGACCCGCGCGTGGCGCCGGCGCGCGGTCGCGTGCTGCTCGGCCCCGACGCGTCGGTGCTCGCGGCGGGCTTCTTCGACTTCGACGGAAACCCCGTCGGCGCCGACAGCGACCCGCTCTCGAACACCCCGGCCCCGCGCGCGCCGTGAAGGGGCCTCGGCGCTTGCTTCGAGGCGCGCTGTGCTGCCAGCATCGGCGTCGATGAAGGCTCCTTCGTATCTCCTGGGTTCGATCGTTGTGGTGCTCGTCGCGTGCGACGACAAGGCGCTCCCGCCCGGACAGACCTCGCGCGACGGCGCCGTGACCCCGCTCGATGTCCCCGCGATCGACGCCCCCGCGGGCGATGTCGCCGACGTCGCCGCACCCCCGAGCGACGCCGACGACGCGTCCGTCGACGCGCCCGCCGACGCGCCCGCCGACGCCACCGCCGACGTGGTGGTCGACGCCGGCCCCGCCGACGCACCGCCCGTCACTCGCGGCCTCTGCGCGTGGAACCACAGCGACCTCGCGGCCTTCGCGGTGCGCTTCAGCCAGTGCACGTTTCGCCCGCCGCAAGAGGCGCTCAACACGTACTTCAACCCTTCGAACTGGGAGGGCGGTCCCCTCGCCGTGCGCGCGTGCCCCGCGCTGCGCTGCGTGGCCGACACGAGCAGCCCCGGCACCTGCGGGGCGTGGCTCTCGTCGTGCCTCAAGTACGAGGTCGCGCGCGTCGACGGCGACGGCGGCGCGTGCCCCACGCCCGCGGGCAGCTGCGACGGCGCCACGCCCACCACCGCGCGCATCTGCGCGGCCGGCGTCGAGACGCGCGACAACTGCGTGGCCCTCGGCCTGCGCTGCGTGTCGTCGGGCGGCGAGGCCGCCTGCGTGTCGCCGCTCGGCAACGCGTGCGCCCCGGGCGCGCCCGCGCGCTGCAACGGCAACGTGCTCGAGCAGTGCGTGCTCGGCGTGTACACCCGCGCGCGCGACTGCGACCTCACGGCGGGCGTGTGCGACGCGACGGCGGGCACCTGCCGCGGCGCGGGCCCCGAGTGCACGGGCGCCGAGGCGCAGTGCGACGGCACCTCGCTGCGCGTGTGCCGCGGCGGTCGATGGCACGCGCTCGACTGCGGGCGCCTCGTGACGGGCGCGGCGTGCCAGACGGTCAACGGCCACGCGTTCTGCGGCGTAGCGCGCGACTGCGACCCCACCGTCGCGGCGGCCACGGGCGCGTGCGACGGCAACACCCTGGTGCTCTGCGCGGCGGGCCGCACGTTCCGCTACACCTGCGAGGTGCGCAACGGCTTCTCGCGCTGCGAGGCGGGCCGCGGCTGCGTCAACTGAGACGCGCGGTCACTCCATCGCCGCGAGCAGCGTGGCGTCGTCGGCGGAGAGGCTGTCGCCCTTGTCGAGGTCCTTGTCGAGCCAGGGCCACCGGGGCCCGCCGTCGACGCACCCCACCGTGCGCTCGTCGGGGGTGCACAGCACGCGAACGTGAAAGTGGTCGTCGTGGGGGGCGCTGTCGCCGGGCTGGTGCATCAACTGCTCGGCGCGGTCGATCACCCACGCGGGGCGGGCGCGCGATCGCGCGTTCTCGACGAGCAGATGCTCGATCCATGTGGCCACGAAGATGCGCGTCACGCCCACTCCCTCGGCGCGCACCACGGACTCGACGAGGTCCCAGTTGCGCGGGGTGTCGAAGCGCAGCGGCGTAGGCCACGCGACGGAG
>CANMAT010000403.1 GCA_947494865.1 Deltaproteobacteria bacterium | reverse complement strand
GGGCGGCGAACACCGCGTCGGCGCCCCGCCTCGCGCGCTGGCGCACCGCGCGGCGCACCTTGGGCCCGTCGAGCTCATCTTCCACGAGGTCGACGTTGTCGAAGCCGCGCAGGGCCACGCGCTCGGCCGCGATGGCGAGCTGCGCCGCCGACCGATCGACCGCCACCACGCGCTCGTAGAGCGGCGCCAGCACCTCGAGCAGGCGCCCGTCGCCGGTGCCCGCGTCGACCGCGAGCGCGCGCGCGGGCAGGAGCGGCGCGAGGGCCGACAGGTACGCCGCGAGCTCCGACGGAGGACCCGGCTGCGCGCCGTTGCGCCCGGGCCGCGCGAAGAACTCGCGCGTGGTGCTCTCTCGCGCGCGAATGACGTCGGCCACGCGCGCGAGGCTCCCGTCGCGGTCGCAGAGCGAGCGGCCCGTCGCCAGCGCGTCGGCCACCACCGCGTCGTCGGCCGCGCCCGTCGCGAGCCGCACGAGCGTCCACGTGCCCTGCCTGCGCACGCTCACTACGCCCGCCTGACGAAGCGCCGCCACGTGCCGCGACACCGAGGGCTGCACCTCGCCCATGAGCTCGGCCAGCTCGCCCACCGCGAGCTCCTCTTCGCCCGCGAGCGCCATCACGCGCAGCCGCGCGGGCTCGGCCAGGAGCCGGTACAGCTCCCACCGGGCCTTCGGGGCCGCGCTATCGCTCGTAGGCTCCATGCACGGGTGTGTATATACACCCATACGAATGAATGCAAGTCCTCCCGCGCGACCTCACCCGTGGCAGCGCGGGACGAACCCGCAGCGCAGGCCGTCGCACACGTAGCGGGGCCGCGGCTCCCAGCGCCCGGAGGCGCGCGCGGCCTCGAGCGATCGCGCGGCCTCGAGCGCCCGCGCCACGATCACCGCCGCGGGGACGGGGTGCACCAGCGCGACGGCGGGCCGACCCTCGTCGCCGAGGGTGATCACCGCGGCGCGCACCGTCACCGTCGATCCGCTCTCGGAGAAGCGCCGCGCGAGGGCCAGCGACGCGAGCAGCAGGTCGAGCTCGGGGTCGGCGCCCGGGAGCGCGGCCTCGTCGCGGTCGGGGAGGGTCGCCACGCGCGCCACGATCACCCCGTCGCGGTCGAGGGCCTCGCCGCGGAGCACCAGGTCGGCCACGCCCGACACCGACACCGCGCGCTCGCCCTCGTCGAGGCGCAGCGCCCACGGGAGCGAGCGCCCCATCACGAGCGAGGCGTCGTCGGCGAGGGCGCGCGCGAGCGGTGTGGCGGCGAAGCGTCGCAGGAGGGCGCGCGCGGCGTCGGCCACGGCGCCCGTCGCGCGCTCGCCGTGGGCTGCGCAGTAGGCCGTGAGGGTGCGGTCGGGCTCGCGCTCGAGCATCGCGAGGGGCGCGTGGGCGAGGGCGCGGCGCGCGAGGTCGCCACCCGCCGACTGCTCCCACCAGGCGCCCGTGTGCTCGCGCAGCCCGAGGTCGTGGAGGGCGTGAAAGCGCCGCGCGCACCACGCGAAATCTTGCAGCGCGTCGGAGGCCAGCGCGAGGTGCCTGCGCGGCGCCTTGGGGGCGCGCTCGGTCGGCGGGGCGGCGGGGCGTGCCGCGTCGTCGTCGGCGGCCTCGGCGCGCGCGCGCACCGGCACCGGCGAGCCCGCGTCGCCGGGCGGGAGCACCCGCACGCGGAAGGGCGCCTCGGCCAGGAGCGCGTTGCGCAGCACCGACCACTCGCCCTCGCCGTCGCCGTCGGGCCCCGTCACCACGAGCAGGTCGCGAGCGCGCGTGAGGGCCACGTAGAGGAGCCGTCGGCCGTCGTCTTCTTCGGCCGCGTGGGCGCGCTGGCGCATGGCGCGAAAGCCCTCGGGCACCTCGACGCCGCCGGGCAGCGCGACGAGCCTGCCGCCCTCGTCGAAGAGCACGCGATCGACGCGCGGCGGGTGCCTGCGCGACGTCTGCGCCACGAACACCACGGGCCACTCGAGGCCCTTGGCGGCGTGAATGGACATCACGTTCACGCTGCCCGTGACGGCGTCTTCGAGGTCGGCCTCGCTCTCGCGCTGCGCCGCCGCGCGCATGCGATCCACGTAGTGGACGAAGCCCGCGAGGTCGGCCTCGTCGCCGCCGCGCTCCTCGGCCGCCGCCGCGATGCTCAGGAGCTTGTCGACGTTGGCCACGCGCTGCGCGCCGAAGGGGAGCCGCGCGAGCACCGCCGCGTAGCCGCGCTCGGCGAGCACCTGACGGAGCACGCCGTGGGGCCCCAGCGTAGGGCCGAAGCGCACGAGGCGGCGCAGCGAGGCGCGGGCCTCGTCGAGGCGCGCGCGGTCGTCGGCGTCGAGCGCGGCGCGCAGCGACGAAGGGGGGTCGAGCATGTCGTCGAGGCCCGAGGCCACCGCGAAGAGGTTGCCCAGGCCCGCGTCGGAGAGGCCCACGAGGGGGCCGCGCAGGAGCGCCGCGAGGCTCAGCCGATCGGAGGGCTGCGCCACGAAGCGCAGGAGCACGATGAGGTCGTCGACCTCGCGGCGGTCCCAGAAGCCCGGGCCGCCGCGGAGGGTGTAGGGGATGCCGCGCACCTGCAGCGCGCGCTTGATGGGCTCGAGGTGCGACCACGAGGGGACGAGCACGGCGATCTCGTCCATGCGCGGGGCGCGCCAGCCGGGGCCGTGGCCCTGCTGCGTGGCGAGCTCGGTGATGCGCTTCGCGATGGTCTCGGCCTCGGCGCGGCGCTGGTCGTCGGCGCGGCCGCCGGGCACGAGGGCCAGCTCGACGCGCGCGTTCGCGTCGCCCGTCGCCGTGGCCACGAGCATGTCGCGCTCGCGCTCGTACATGCCCGTGGCGTGCACGGAGGCGCCCGTGAGGAGCGCCTCGGTGACGGGGTTCACCGCGTCGAGCACGCGGTCGAGGGCGCGGAAGCTGTCGGTGAGCTCGAGGCGCTCGCCGCCGGCCTCGGCGAGCTCGCGCTCCGTCGAGAGGAACACCGCCACCTCGGCCCCGCGAAACGCGTAGATCGACTGCTTGGCGTCGCCCACCACGAGGAGCCCCGTGAGCTCGAGCTCCGCCGCCGTGAGCGACTGCCCCGGCGCGAGCTGTCGCTCCGCGTCTCGGCGCTCCCGCAGGAGGTACAAGAGGTCGCGCTGCACGCGGTTGGTGTCCTGAAACTCGTCGACGAGCACCGCGTCGTAGCGGGCCTTGTAGGCGCGGCGCAGCGCGGGGCGGTCGCGCAGGCCGTCGCGCAGCATGCGCATGAGGTCGCTGTAGTCGACGCCCGCGCGCTGCTTCTTGGCGCGCTCGTAGCGCCGCTGCGTGTCGGCGAGGATGCCCCGCGCCACCTCGGCGAGGCGCACCGACACGATCGACACGGCGTCTTGCAAGAGCGACGCGACCGCCGCGCGCGCCTCGTCGGCGAGGGGCTCGAGCTTGCGCGTGCGGTTGCGCGACGGAATGGCCCCGCGGCCGCGCTCGCGCAAGAGCCGCACGCGCTCCAGGGCGCGCTCGGGTGACGTCATGGGGGCGAGGTCTTCGACCATGTGCGCGAGGTCGTGGACGCGCTGCGCCGTGCCGTCGTCGCGCAGCGCGGGCGCCTCGGCGCAGGCCGCGGCGAAGCGCGCGAGGGTGTCGGCCGCGATGTACGCGCGCACGTCGGTGGGCTCCACCGCGGCCGCGAGCGCGAGCGACTCGGCGCGCAGGCCGTCTTCGTCGAGCGCGCGCACGAGGTCGGCCACGAGCGTGACGAGTCCGCGGTCGCCGCGCTCTCCGAGGCCGCCGCCCGCGGCCATGAGCTCGACGACCGCGCCCACGTCGCGCTGCGCCGCGTCGGAGAGCGCGCCGAGGGCTGCCGTGCGCAAGAGGCGGTCGGCGTCTTCTTCTTCGATGACCCCGAAGGCGGGGTCGAGGTCGAGGTCGACGGCGGCCCTGCGAAGGAGCCCCGCAGCGAAGCCGTGAAACGTTCCGATCTGCGCGCTGCCGAGGCTCCACGCGATGCGCTGCCAGGCCTCCGGCGAGGGGAGGGGGCGGCCGTTCTGCGCCGCGCTGTCGGCGAGCGCGAGCACGCGCGCCACCACCGCCGCGGTGACCCCGCGCAGGGCGCCCCAGCGCCTCGCCGCGTCGAGGCGCGCGGCGGCGTCGGGAGACTCCAGACCCCGCGGGAGCCTCTCGGCCGCGAGCAGCGTCACCGCCTCGGTGATGCGCTCCCGCATCTCTCGCGCCGCCTTCTCGGTGAAGGTGAGCGCCACCATGCGCTCGGGGCCGACGCCCCCGCGCGGCCACACCGCCGGCGACGCGAGGCCCCCGACGAGGTGCAGGTACACCGTCGAGAGCGCCTCGGTCTTGCCCGTGCCCGCGCCCGCGCGCACCACCGCGTTGCGCTCGAACGCGAAGAGCCGCGTGCGACCCGTGGACCCGCGCATCCCTACGTGGCCGGTCATACTCTGTCACTTTCCTCGGAAGGTCACTGCGGCTCCCCGTGCTCGTCGAGGAGGCCGTCGTGCGTCTCGACGCGGCACAGCGAGCGGTACTGGCAGAAATCGCAGTCGCGCGGGCGCGGTTCGAAGTGCCCCGCGCGCAGCGGCAGGATCACCCTGCGCACCGCCTCGCCGAGGGGCCCCTCTCCCTCGGATCCGCGGCCGACGAGGTCGTCGATGTCGAACACGGGGCCCTTCTTGCGCGGCCGCGTGAGCGCGTCGCGGAGCCCGTGCTCGGTGAGGTCGCGGAAGCCCACGTAGATGCCGTCGACCGCCGCGGGGTCGCCGTCGAGCGCGCCCGCGCGCCGCGCGCGCTCGAGCGCCGCCGCGTACACCACCATCTGAAACTGCGTGTCGAGCGCGCCCTCTTGCAGGCGCTTGCGAAACCCGTCGCCGCGGCCCGATTTGAACTCCACCACGCGCAGCGCCGCGCCCGAGCGCTCGACGCCGTCGATGCGCCCCTGGATCACCACGGGCT
>CANMAT010000402.1 GCA_947494865.1 Deltaproteobacteria bacterium | reverse complement strand
GGCACGTGCACGCGCTGTCGACGCAGGTTTGCGCGGCGGGGCACGCGTTGTCGCAGCGTCCGCAGTTGGCGGGGTTGATGGCGAGGTCGACGCAGGCGCCGCCGCACGCGCGCGCGCCGCCGGGGCACGCGCACGCGCCGCTGAGGCACGTCTCGGGCGCGGCGCAGGGGTTGTCGCAGCGGCCGCAGTGCGCGTTGTCGGCGAGCGTGTTGACGCAGCGGTCGCTGCAGAGCGCCTCCGTCGACGCGCACGTGGGGCCCGTGTCGACGGGCACGTCAGGCACCACGGGCACGTCGGGCACAACGGGCACGTCAGGCACCACGGGCACGTCGGGCACCACGGGCACGTCGGGCACCACGGGCACGTCGGGCACAACCGGGACGTCGGTGACGTCGGGCACATCGGGCGCGTCGGGCGCGTCGACGACATCCGCCGCGTCGGTGACGTCGGTGACGTCGGGCGCGTCGACGACGTCGGGTGCGTCGACGACATCGAGCACATCAGATGCGTCGCGCGCATCGACGACATCGAGCACGTCGGGCGCGTCGGTGTTTGCGTCGAGCGGATCGACGAAGGGCGGGTGATTGAGCGCGCACCCCGCCGCAGTGGTGAGGGCGAGCGCGGCGATCACGAGGGCGGAGTGCGTGCGTTGCATCGTCGGTCTGCGCGCGACGGTACGGCACGCAGACCCGCGTGAACAAGCGCCGAGGCGCGCGGTGCGGGTGTCCCCTCAGCGCGTGTGCGAAGGGCGCTCGATGCGCAGCGCGCCGTCGTGTGCGGAGAGCGTGACGCGGTCGTCGCGGCGGAGCTCGCCGCGCAGCACCGACTCGGCGAGCGGGGCTTCGACGAGCCTTGCGATCGCGCGTCGCATGGGGCGCGCGCCGAGCGCGGCGTCGTAGCCGCCGTCGTCGAGGAGCAGGTCGACGAGCGAGTCGGAGGCCGTCGCGAAGACGCCCTGCTCTTCGGAGAGCTTCGCGAAGCTCGAGGCGAGCATGCGGCGCGCGACCTCGGCCACTTCGGCGCGGGCGAGGGGGCCGAAGACGAGGGGCTCGTCGATGCGGTTCCAGAGCTCGGGAGGGAGCGCGGCGCGGGCGGCCGCGAGCACCGCGCTGCCCGCGTTTTCGAGGGCCGCGTGCGTGTTCGCAGTGCCGAAGCCGATGGAGCGCGCCGTGGCCCGCTCGCGGTAGAGCTCGGCGCCGAGGTTGCTGGTCATCACGATGACGGTGTGTCGAAAATCGACGGTGCGCCCGCGGCCGTCGGTGAGCCTCCCCTCGTCGAGGAGGCCGAGGAGGGCCTCGAGCACGTCGCGGTGGGCCTTCTCGATCTCGTCGAGGAGCACGAGCTGGTAGGGCCTGCGGCGCACGGCCTCGGTGAGCTGTCCGCCGTCGGTGTAGCCCACGTAGCCCGGCGGGGCGCCCACGAGGCGCGCCACGGCGTGCGGTTCGGCGTACTCGGCCATGTCGAAGCGCGCGATGGCCCCCACGCCGGGAAAGAGCGACTCGGCGACGGCCTTGGCTGTCTCGGTTTTTCCTACGCCCGTGGGGCCGAGGAAGAGAAACGTTCCGACGGGGCGCTGTCCGCGGAAGCCCACCGCGTTGCGACGGAGCACGTGGGCCACGCGCGAGAGGGCGGCGCGGTGCCCCACGACGCGCCCGGCGAGGTGGTCTTCGAGCGCGAGGAGGCGCTCGTGGTCGGTCGCCGCGATGCGCGACGGAGGCATGGCGCCGAGCTCTGCGACCACGTGTGCGACGGTCTGCGCGTCGAGCGTGTGCGCTCCCTTGCGGCGCGCCCGAGAGAGGGCGAGGTCGAGCACGGCGAGGGTGCGATCGGGTTGCGCGCGGCCGCCGAGGTAGCGGTCGGCGAGGTCCGTCGCGCGGAGTGCCACCTCGGCGGAGACGTCGACGCGGTGGTGCTCGCCGAGCTTCTCGGCGTGGGCGCGCACGACCTCGCGCACCTGCGCGGGCGGGAGCTCGTCGAGCTCGACGCGCACGGCGGCGCGGTCGATCCACGACTCGGTCTCGGAGAGCTTGCGGGCCTCTTCGGGGGTTGCGATCGCCACCCACGGGACCTCGCCCGACGCGAGCAGCGCGCGCAGGTCGCACTGCACGTCTTCGGGCACGTCGCGCGCGAGGAGCCACGGCGCCAGCGGGTCGAGCGCGAGCACTGCACCCGCGCGGCGAAGCTCCTGCACGATGCCTCGCACCGACTCTCCGTCGGGGCCGCGCATGCGCGCCACGAGCTCGACGTGACGGATGAGCGCCACGGGCTTGATCGCGTTGGCCGCGTAGGCGCGCAGCACCGCGGTGCGCCCCGAGCCGGGGATGCCGATGAGCAGCGCTCCGCGCCCCTCGCGGCGACCGAGGGCGTCGCGCAGGCGCTCGAGCTCGCGCTCGCGTCCGACGACGGGCGCCGCGTCGGTGCAGGTGCGCGCCATGATGAGCCCCGACACCACGGGGAACGTTCGCGGATCGACGGCGCTGTCGGAGACGGGCGCGGGCTTCTCTCGGGGCGGGCGCGACGTGCGCGTGGCGTTGGCGCGCGGAGAGGGCTGGCTCGCGACGGGCGCGAGGGCGGGCGTCGCGTTGGCCGTGGCGGCGTTGGCCGTGGCCGCGGCGATGAGCGTGCGCGCGGGTGCCACGCGTCGGGCGTCGAGGGGCGAGAGCTTCACCCGCGAGGCCACCGAGGGCACCAGCGCGGGCGCCGTCGCGGCGGGCTTTACCGGCGCCGTGGTGGTGGGGGTGACCGGCGCCGAGCGGGCCACCGTGGGCGCTACGCGAGCACCCCCGCCGCTGGCGGCCATGCGCGCGGGGGCCTGCACCGCGGGGGCCGCGCGCACCACGGGGGCGACGGAGCACTCGCGCACGAGCTCCTCGGCGAGCTGAACGGGCTCGACGCCGAGGGTGGCGGCCCACGAGGCGAGGGCGGTCCTGGGCTCGACGAGCGCGGCGGCGATGAGGTGCGTGCCCAGCATGTCGGGCGAGCCGGTCATGTCCGAGAGCTTGCGGGCGCGGCTCTGCACGCGGTCGAAGAGGCCGTCGGGCTCGTCGTGGGCGCGACCGGCGGCGCGGAGGTCTTGCGTGCGAACGCCCCGCGCGCGGAGGCGACGGGCGAGCTCCGACGAGGTCTCGAGCACGGCGGCGAGCAGGTGCAGGGTGCCGGCGCGCGCGCGTCGCTCCAGGGCGATGGCTTGCGCGCGGTCCACAACGGTCTTCGCGGTCGGGCTCCAGACTGCCATGGCCGACGCTCGTGCCACGCTGCGCCTCGGGAGCGCCAGTTTCGCGCAGGGGGCGGAGGAGGTGTCTCCGGGGGGCTTCACCGCGCGGCGCCGACGGGCATAGACTCCGCGAACTCTCTCCACTGCCACTACGGAGTATCTCGCACGATGCGTCGCTTCGTCTCGATCGCCTTCGCCCTCGCCGCCTCGCTGGTCGCCGCGCCCGAGGCGCCGCACGCGCAGTCCAACGGCACGCTCGTGTTCGTGACCCGCCGCCCGCCGCGGGAGTTGCGCGGCAGCATCCGCGCGTGGGCCAACGGCTCGCGCGCGACCAGCTACGCCGAAGACACCACCTCGCACGTGTGGCGCGTGCAGTTCATGGCCTTTCTCGCGCGCGCGCCGGGCACCCGCGAGGTGACCCTGGTGTTCTACAAGCTCGAGGGCCGCACGCGGCGCTACGTCTCCAACGAGTCGGTGTCGCTGTCGAACCCCACCGACGCGATCTTCTACCACCAGACAATTCTTCACCGCGGGCCCGACGAGTTCATGCCCCAGGAGAACTACGAAGTGGCGATCACCGTCTCCGACGCGCGGGGGCAGCACGAGATCGCGCGCGGGCGCATCGGCCTCACGGGCGTGATCGAGCGCCGCTCGGGCGTGGTCGACTTCACCGCGCCGGGCGGGCCCGCCACGCGCTGACACTGCGCGGGGGGGGCGCCGGGGTTCGCCGCGTCCCGCGGCATCACCGCCGGGCAACTACATGGTATTCGCACCGGGCAATTGCCCGGCGCGATCAGGCGACGCGCGCATCGCTCCGCGCCTGTCAGGCGTGCTGGCGCGCGCGAGTCTATGAGCACAGCCCGCAGAGCGCCGGGCAATTGCCCGGTGCGGCGCCGTGCATTAGCCCGGTGGTGCAGCCGCGAGACGCGGCCAACCCCGGCCCCACAACACCCCGACGCCCAGCCACGAAAGTTTTAGCAGGGATCCGTGGATTCGGCAGGATACCGTCATGCGGCCTTGCCCACGGCCCTATCGCGCGTGTGGATCACGACGGCGCTCCCACGGCATCGCAGCCCCAGTTTGTTGAAGAGCTCGACGAGCGCAGCTTGACGACGACGATCCTCCCCGGAGTCGAACGCCTCGACCCACATCGTGAGCCGCCCGGCCTCGACGCACATCAGCGCGGAGCGCCCCAGCAGCAGGTCGAAGACCATCGTCGGGTCCATGACGCGCACCTGCGCGTCGGGGCTCGTCGCGAGCGCCAGCGCCAGGGCGTTGTGCACCAGCAGGTGCAGCCATTTGCCCAACCGCTCCGCTCCGCCCTCGACGCGCGCATGTTTGAACGGCGCTGCTTGCGCGACGGCCGCTTGCTTCTCCCGCACCTCGCGGACCTTGCGACTCGCCGCCACGATGCGCTCGAAGCTCCGACCCGAGACGGGCAGCTCGCCCAGCTCCTGGACCTTCGCCACCCACGCCTCCTCGCGGTCCCGCAAGCGCGCCAGCTCGCCGTCGGTGCCGCGACTCACAGTGAGCTCCAGGCGCCGGGTGCGGTTGCGTCCGAAGCCCCGCGATTGCAGCCCTTTGAGCTCGTTCTCCATCGAGGGCCAGCGCGACTTGTAGAGCGCGTTGAGCCCGAGCAGCTCCGCCTCGGTGAACGCCACCGCGGAGCGGAAGCGGATCCCGCGCGTCGCGTCCG
>CANMAT010000401.1 GCA_947494865.1 Deltaproteobacteria bacterium | reverse complement strand
CTACGCCTCCGCGACCTCGGCAACGGGCGCCTCGACGGGTGCCTCGATGGGTGCCTCGATGGGTGCCTCGATGGGTGCTTCGACGGGCGCTTGTTCCGCGACCGCAGGGGCCTCTGCGGGCGCTTCGGCGGGGGTGATCGAGACGCCCGACGTGCGGCTGCGCTCGGGCGCGAGGGGGCGGTCGCTCCACTGCGCGTCGCGCAGGGCCTCGACGCACGCGGACACGTGCTCGGCGCGGAGGTTAACGAGCGCGAAGCGGTCGCGCAGGTGAATGCGACCGATGTCGCGCTTCGGAATCTTGAGGGCCTCGACGATCATGCGAACGACGTCGCCCGCGCGGAGGTTGTCGCGACGGCCGACGGCGATGCGAATCTCGTCCATCCCCGCGTCTTCGCCGTCTTCGAAGTCGGTGATGGCGCTGGCCGGCGCGTGGCGCACGTCGACGCGGCGGGGGCGCTCGGCCTCGACGCGCGGGGCGCGCTCGGGACGCTGACCCGCGGGCGTGGGGATCTCGGGCTCGGGGCGCGGCGCGCGCTCGGGGCGGTCCTCGTCGCGACGGGGTCGCTCGACGCGGAGCTCGGCCGGGGCGGGCTTCGGCGCCTCGACGCGGGGGCGGTCGCGGTCGTTGCGGTCGCGGTCGTTGCGGTCGCGGTCGCGACGCGGGCGCTCGACGCGGGCCTGGACAGCGCGCTCGGGCTCGATGGGCGGCGCGGGCAGGGTGGGCGAGTCGAGCTCGTCGTGGTTCTGCACCACGGTGCGCGCCACGCGGTCGCGGCGGTCGAGGTCGAAGAAGGCCCCGAGGAGCGAGGCCACCACGCGCTCGGCGTCGTCGTGCGTGAGCAGGCGCTTCGCGAGCGCGGCAGACTCGTCGGAGGGCGCGGCGGTGAAGCCCTTGAGGAGCATCTGGAGGCGGTCGGCCTCGCGGCGCGTGCGCTCTTCGCCGGGCGAAGGCAGCATGCGCTCAATGGGACGAATGCCGTACGTGAGTCGCAGAAAGTAGAGCGCCCCGATCTCGCGCGGCCCCGCGATGGTGATGGCCGTGCCCGCGCGCCCCGCGCGACCCGTGCGGCCGGTGCGGTGCACGTACACCTCGGCCGACTCGGGGAGCCCCACGTTGATCACGTGCGTGAGGTGGGGCACGTCGATGCCGCGCGCGGCCACGTCGGTGGCCACGAGAAACTGCACCTTGCCGTCGCGCAAGAGGCCCATGACGCGCTCGCGGTCGCTCTGGGCCATGTCGCCGTTGAGAAACTCGGCGCGGAAGCCCGCGGTGCACAGCGCGGCCGACACCGACTCGGTCTCGCTCTTGGTGTTGCAGAAAATGAGGGCGGCCTCGGGGCGCTCGAGCTCGAGCACGCGCACGAGGTCGCCGGGGCGCATGCCCGTCGCGGCGAAGTACACGTAGTGAACGATGCCGTCGGGCGAGATGTTGTCGGAGCTGAGGGCGATCACCTCGGGCTCCTTGAGGTGACGGCTCGCGATGCGGCGCATCCCCTCGGGCATGGTGGCCGAGAGAATCACGCCCTGGCGCGTCTTCGGCACGTGCTCGAGAATGGCGTTGAGCTCCTCGGCGAAGCCCATGGAGAGCATCTCGTCGCCCTCGTCGAGCACGACGATCTTCACGCGCTTGACGTCGAGGGTGCCGCGGCGAAGATGGTCGAGCACGCGGCCCGGGGTGCCGATCACGGCCTTCACGCCCGCGCGAAGCTGCGCGATCTGCCGCTCGATGGGGGCGCCGCCGTAGATGGCCGCCACGGTCACGTCGTTGTGCTTGCCCAGGCGCTCGAACTCGCCGGCCACCTGGAGCGCGAGCTCGCGCGTGGGGCACAGCCCGAGCACCTGCACGTGGTGGTCGGGCTTGAGGAGCCGGTCCACGATGGGGAGCACGAACGAGGCCGTCTTGCCGCTGCCCGTGCGGCTCTGAACGATCACGTCGCGGCCCGCGGCGATGGGCTCGAACGCGGCCGACTGCACCGAGGTGGGGCCGGTGTACCCGACCTCCTGCAGCGCGCGCAGGAGGGGAGCGCTGAGCTTCATCGAATCGAACGAGGGAGTAGGGTCGGTCATCGTGAGGTTCCTGGGGACTGGTAGGCGAGGGCGGCGCGCGCGTCGTCGTCGAGGAGCTCGCGCCCGAGGGCGTCGTGGCCCCCGGCGCGGTATCGCCAGCGCTCGAGGCGGCGCCACGCGTCGGCTGCGGCCTCGCCCTCGCGCTCGCACAGCCCGCGGAGGCCCGCGAGGCGTCGGTCGAGCGAGGGGAGGTCGGCCGGCGCATCGGGCAGGGCCCACGCCGCGCGGTACTGTTGATGAAGGTCGCGCATGCCCTCGGCGCAGCGAACGTCGCGCGGGTCGGGCGGGTGCGTCGCGAAGCTGTCGCGGTAGATGGTGTTTGCGGAGTACCAGATGAGCAGCCCCGTGAGCACGGTGGTGGTCACGGCGGCGACGCGCCGACCCATCGGCGACCGGGGTCTCTCGGTCGAGGCGGGTGTCGGTACGTCGGAAGGGCTCTCGCTCACACGGTTTCAGCGCGCAAAAACGCGATCGTTCACGGCGCTTCTACGCCGCCCGAAGAGACCGGGTCAAGCCCCCTTCGCCCCACGACGGCCCTAAAGGTCTCGGCGCGGCGCGCCGTTGTGTTTCTACGTGAAGAACCGAAACCAGCTCGGAGAGATCCTCGTGAAGGCCGGCCTCCTCTCGCAGGACGCGCTCGACGCGCTCTCGGCCGAACACTCGAGCGCGATCGCGGCGCCCCTGGCGACGGCCCTCATCGACCGCGGGCTCGTCGACGACCGCGACCTGGCGCGCGCGCTCTCTCAAGAGCTCTCGGTGCCGTGGGTGTCGCTCGCCCGGGCCGAGCCGGGGCGGTCGGTGCTCTCGCTCGTGCCCCGCGACGTGGCCGAGCGCCACACGCTCGTGCCCGTGTACGTACGCCGCGAGGGCGTCGCGCCCGCGACCCTCTACGTGGCCACCGTAGACCCCACGCGCGAAGAGGGGCTCTACACCGTGGCCGTATTCGCGGGCATGGCCGTGCGCCCGCTCATCGCCCCGCGCGCCGAGATCCGCGCCGCCATCACGCGCTGGTATCACCGCCGCAGCGCCGACGAGCGCCCGACGCTCCCCGCGCTGGCCGTGAGCGACGCCGACATCGAAGACCTGCGCGTCTTCGGCGGCTACTGAGGTCAGTGCGCCTCGCCCCAGTTGTGGCCCCAGCCGCACTCGACCAGCAGCGGAACGTCGAGCGTCATCACGCCCTGCATCGTCTCGCGCACCAGCGGCTCGACGCGGTCGCGCTCGCCTTCGGGCGCTTCGAACACCAGCTCGTCGTGCACCGTGAGAATCATCCGTGAGGCGAACTTCTCTTCCGTGAGGCGCTTCTCCACCGCGAGCATGGCGAGC
This sequence comes from Deltaproteobacteria bacterium, assembly GCA_947494865.1. Lineage (GTDB taxonomy): Bacteria > Myxococcota_A > Polyangia > Polyangiales > CAISKJ01. Next base: position 1,517 of record CANMAT010000401.1, on the reverse strand, counting down.
TTGATGATGTCCGCCGACGTGCCCTGAATGGGGGTGTTGGTGGCCATGCGCTCGGCCCCGAGGCGCAGCGCGCGGTTGGTCGAGTGCAGGTCGGGGAGAAACCTCCGTCGGCCCAGGAGCGTGCGCACCCCCTCCCCCGCCCTGGCCTTCTCCACCGTGCCGTCGAGGTATTTCTTTAGCGTCGCGAAGGTCTGAAAATACTTCTCGATGAAGGCCGCGGCCTCTTCGCGCGCGATGCCGAGCTGGCGCCCCAGGGCCGACTCGCCCTGGCCGTAGATCACCGCGAAGTTGGTGGTCTTGGCGCGGGCGCGCATGTCCTTCGTAACCTCGCTCGCGGGCACCTTGAAGATCTCCATCGCGGTGCGCGCATGCACGTCCTGGCCGCTGCGAAAGGCGTCGACCAGAATGGGATCGTGCGAGAGGTGGGCGAGCACGCGCAGCTCGATCTGCGAGTAGTCGGCCGCGAAGATCAGGTGCCCCGGCGGCGCCACGAAGGCCTTGCGAATCTCGCGCCCCAGCGGCGTGCGAATGGGAATGTTCTGCAGGTTGGGGTTGCTCGACGAGAGCCTCCCCGTGGCCGCCACCGCCTGGTTGTAGCTCGTGTGAATGCGCGACTGCTTGTCGGTGAGCAGCGGCAGCGCGTCGAGGTACGTGCCCTGCAGCTTGAGCAGCGTGCGCACCTCGAGAATCTTCGCGGGCAGCGCGTGCTTCTCGGCGAGCTCCTCGAGCACCTCGGCGTCGGTGCTGCGCCCGGTCTTCGTGCGCTTCACCACCGGGAGCTTCAGGTCGTCGAAGAGAATGGTCTCGAGCTGCTTCGGGGAGTTTACGTTGAAGGCTTTGCCCGCAATGGCGTGAGCCTCCTTCTCGATGCGCGAGACCTCGGCGCCCACCTTGTTCGACAGTGTTTTCAGAAAGACCGCGTCGACCATTACGCCGCGCTCCTCCATGGCGCCGAGCACGTGGCACAGCGGAAGCTCCACGTCGCGCATGAGCTCCCACAGGCCCTCGGCCTCCACCTTGGGGCGCAGCGTCTCCACGAGCCGCGCCACCACCTCCGAGTCTTCGCCCGAGTAGCGGGTGGCCGTGGCGATGTCCACCTCGTCGAAGGTGATCTGCTTCTTCCCGGTCTTGGTCACCGCCTCGTAGGTGAGCATCTCGTAGCCGAGCTCGGTGCGCGCAATCTCTTCGAGCTTGTGCGTGTGGCGCTCGGGGTCGATGAGGTAGCTCGCGATCATCGTGTCGAAGTCGTAGCCGGCCACGGGCACGCCCGCGCGCCGCAACACCACGTCGTCGTACTTGATGTTCTGCCCGCACTTCTTCACGGTTGCGTCGGCGAAGAGCGGGCGCACGCGGTCGAGCACCACGTCGCGCGCGAGCTGCTTCGGGTCCGTCATCACGCGGTGCCCGATGGGGATGTACACCCCGTAGCCCGCGCGCCACGACAACGAGATGCCCACCAGCTCGGCCGCGTGCGTGTCGAGCGAGGTGGTCTCCGTGTCCACCGCGAACCACTTGTT
>CANMAT010000400.1 GCA_947494865.1 Deltaproteobacteria bacterium | reverse complement strand
GGCGCGGGCTGCACCGCTTCCAACGGCGCCGCGCGCTGCGCGGCGGGCGCGTGCGCGGTGGGGTCGTGCAACGCGGGCTACGCCGACTGCGACGGCGACACCGTCAACGGGTGCGAGACCAACACGCAGAGCAGCGCCACCTCGTGCGGGAGCTGCGCGCGCGTCTGCCCCGCGGCCCCGCGCGCGTCGGCCGCGTGCGTCGCCAGCGCGTGCGCCCTCGCGTGTGAGCCGGGCTCCGCCGACTGCGACCGCAACCCCGCCAACGGGTGCGAGTCGACGCCCGGCGGCGACCCCGACAACTGCGGCGCCTGCGGCCGCGCGTGCCCCGCGGGCATGACGTGCAACGGCGGCAACTGCGCGGCGGCGGTGTGCTGCGCCGACCTGCACGTCGCGCTCCCGTCGCTCCCGTCGGGGGTGTACCCCCTCGACGCGGGCGGATCCACGTACCCCGCCTATTGCGACATGACCACCGAGGGAGGCGGGTGGACGCTGGTGCTCATGATCCCCGACACGGCGGGCGCCTCCTACGCCTACAACGCCGAGGCGTGGACCGACGCCTCCCTCGTGAACGCCGACGTCACCGACCCGACGCGCAACGTCGTGGTGCGCAGCCAGGCCTTCTTTCGCGTGCCCGTTCTCGCCGAGATGCGCTTCTGTATGGGCACCGCGACCACCTGTTTGAACGAGCTCAAGTTCGGCGTCTCGACGCAGTCGGTGTTTCTCAACGAAGAGTCGCTCGGCGCGCGCACCGCGGCCGATTTCGCGCGCTGGGGATACCCCGGCACGTGGGGGTGCAACCGCGTGGGGCTCAACGTTCGCGCCCCCGGCGCGACCGCCCGCTGCCGTTACGGCATCGTGGTGAGCCCGTCGGGTGCGTGCGGCGGCTCCGACGACGGCGCCATCGGCTTCGGCTGCGTGAGCCACCGGGGCGCCCAGGTGTCGGTGGGCCGCGCCGACACGGCGGGCGTCGTGCGCAACGAGCGCGGCTGGATCTGGGTGCGCTAACGAAGCGTCACGGCAGGCGGTAGCGGGAGAGAAAGCCCCACGCCGCTTGCGCGAAGCCCGTGGAGAGGTCGTGGCCGCCGGGGCGAATCACGGTCTCGTTGGCGATGCCCAGCGCGCTCATGCGCGACGACAGCGCGCAGGTGTAGAACACCGACACGATCGGGTCTTGCGCGAAGTGCGCGAGGTACCCGGGGACCTGCCGCCCCGTTGTGGGGAGCGCCACGGGCAGCCCCGGCCCCGAGCACCCGCACCAGCCCGACTCGCTCGCCATCGTGGCGCACGAGTTCGAACTCGACTGGAAGTAGCACGAAGGCCGATTGGCGCAGGTCACCAGGCCCGCGGCGTTCTCCGCGAACGCGGCCACGCGGTCGCGCAGCGCCACCGACACGAGGAGCGACATGAAGCCCCCGTTCGAGTGACCGACGACGTACACGCGGCGCGGGTCGATGCCATAGCGCCGCTGGGCCTCGACGATGACCGAGCGCGTGAGCACGAGGTCGGCGTTGGCGTCGACGTTGGCGCTGCGCGTCTCCCAGTAGGTGCCGTTGCCCTCGGGGTGATCGTAGTCGGGGCCCTCGCCGCCGAACCACCGAGCGGTCGGGGCGACCACCACGACGCCCTGCGCGTCGGCGAGCGACCGCAAGCCCGCGCCCGAGATCACCACGTCGCCGTCGCCGTTGGTGCCGTGAAAGGCCACGACGAGGGCGGGGCTCGCGCCGCGCGATGCGGGCGCGTACACCCACACATCGCGCCCCTCACCCATCACGGTGAGCCGCGCGGTGTAGTACCCCGTGGCACCCGAGAACGCGCCGCCGTACACGACGGGATCCGCCGCGGGTGCGGCGCCATCGACCACCGCGATGTCAGTGACGCTCGCGTCGACCGCCGCGCTGTCGGCCACGGCGCTGCTGTCGACGATGCTGCTGTCCATCACCGCGCTGTCGACTACGCCGCTGTCGACCACGCCGCTGTCGACCCTGCCCGCGTCGACCGACGGCGGCGCGCAAGGCACATAGCCCGACTCTGCATAGCAGTCGTTGTCGCGGTCGCAGAAGCAGCGCGCCTCTCCCGGCCAGCACTGGCGAATGTGCCCCGACACCACGCCGACCACGTTGCCCGCGGCGCTGATGCGCACGGCCTCGGGGCACACGTTGATCCCGGTGTCCACCGCCCCCACATCGGCGAAGCCCGCATCGATGACGATCACATCCGCGACGCTCGCATCCACAGCGTCCGCGTCTACCACGTTGATGTCGGGCTCGCTCGCGTCGGGTGCGCTGACGTCGGGTGCGCTGGCGTCGGGTGCGCTGACGTCGGGTGCGCTGACGTCGGGTGCGCTGACGTCGGGTGCGCTCACGTCGGGCGCGCTGACGTCGGGCGCCTCGCCCGCGTCGGCGACGGGGGGCACGCAGGGCGTGTATCCCTCTTCTGCGTAGCAGTCGTCATCGCGATCGCAGAAGCAGAAGGCCTCGCCAGGCCAACAGTGTCGAATGTGCCCCGACTCGACACCCACGGGGTTGCCACGCGCGCTAACGCGAATCGCCTCCGGGCATACCCGCACCTCCACCGGGTCGCTCCCCGAGAGCGTCTCCCCCGCGGTGCACGATGCCACGAGCGCCGCCATCGCGACGCCCGCACCGAAGGCGCCTCGAACCCCGCCATACTTGCGATAATTCACGGCCGCGGTCGAAGCGCAGCCCGCTCTTCTCGATCAAGTTGCGGTCGACACCTATACGCGCTGAACTTTTTCGACTGAACGTTGTCTAGCGTTCTTCGCGGGAGAGGTTGTCGAGGCACCGCTGCATGGCGCGCTGAAAGAGCCGCGAGACAGCCCACGCGAGGGGCCACGTGAGCGCGCCCTTCTCGACGATCGAGTAGCGCCACACGACCCGCGTCGCGCCGCCCTCGTCGGCGAAGGTCCACAACGAGATCATGTTGGCGCAGAAGAGCCGCTGCAGCGCGTTCATCTCCGCCATCTCGTAGCCGTGCGCGCGCGGCGCGTCGAAGCGCGTGATGCGCTCGCGAATCGTGGTGCCGTCGGTGAGCTTCACGGTGCGCAGGGCGCCCTCGCGCGGAGCTCCGCCGCCGTCGATCGCCGCCGCCGCGATGCCCGGAATGAGCGGGGGATACCCCGTAAAGTACCGCGCCAGCCGGTCGGCATCGCCCGCCGCGGCCGCGAACACGTCGTCGACCTTTCGCGGTACCACTACGCTCGCCTCGAGTTCGATCGTCATCGCACGCTCCTCGCGCCGCACGCTACGTCACGCCGGGCCCCGACGGAGAGCGGTAACCTCCCCCGCGACGAAACACCCTATGCGCGAACGCCCTCCGAAGCCTCCCCCCGCGCGCAGCGCGACCGCGCGTAGCGCCATTCTCGAAGCGCTCCTCGCCACGCGCGAGGCCAACGCGGCGGCCACGGCGCGCGAGCTCGGCGCGGCCGCGAGCATCTCCGAGAAAGACGTCGCCGCGCACCTCGAGCACCTCGCCCGCTCGCTCCCCCACGAGGCGCTCAAGCTGGCCGTTACGCCCGCGTCGTGCCTCGCGTGCGAGTACACCTTCCAAGACCGGGGGCGCTACACCACCCCGGGCGCGTGCCCGAAGTGCCGCAGCGAGCGCGTGGCGCCGCCCTCGTTTCGCGTCACCGACGGGCCCCGCGCGGCGAAGCGCGAGCGCCCTCGCGACGAGGAGTGAGCGATCAGCTGTTGCTGAGCAGACCGCGCAGCTGCTCAGGCTCGATGCGATACTCCTCGCGGCAGTAGTCGCACTGAATCTCGATCACCTTGCCGTCATTCACCATCTCCATCACCTCGTGGCGCGGCAGCGTGGCGAGCGACGCCATGAGGCGCACCGAGTCGCAGCGGCACTGAAAGCCCAGCGGACTGTCGGCCAGGTGCGTGTGCGGCATCGCGTAGAGCAGCTCGCCCATGATGGTCTGCGGCGTGGTGGCCTCGTCGCGCAGCATCGTCTCGATCGACGGGAGGTCGTCGAGGCGCGCGGTCATGATCGCGAGCATCGACTCGCTGAGTTCAGGCAGCAGCTGCACGAGGTAGCCCCCCGCGGCGCGCACCTTGGAGCCCTCCATCACCGTCGACACGGCGATCATCGACACCACCTGCTCGCTCTCTTGCAGGTAGGCCATGAAGGCGCTCGAGAGCCCCCCCTGGTCGGGCACCGAGACCATGCCCTTCTGCACGCTTCCGCGCGGCAGTGTGCGCATGAGCTCGAGCACGGCCCCCGCGCCCACGACGGGGTCGCTGGCCTCGCCGCGCTGCACGAGCCCGCGCGTGCCGCCGTCGGGGTGCGCGTCGGCGAGGAGCCTCCCCGAGCGCCCGACGCCGTGAATGATCCCCTGCACGCGGTACGCGGGAGACATGGTCTCGCGCACGAGAATGGTGGCCGTCACGAGGTCGGCGAGCCAGCGCGCGGTGTCGCCCTCGGCGCCCTGCCTGTCGATCACGCCCTGCACGGTCTCGGTGGTGCGGGCCGTCATCACGCGGAACCCGCCATCGTCGGTCATCGCCCGGAGGCAGCTGTCTCGAAGGTCGCTCACGCGCGGAAGGTAACGCGCGTCGGCGCTCCAGGGCAGTGCGATTTCACATCGCGCCGGTGGGTGTGAGCGCGCCCTCGGGTGAGGGCCCACGCACTCCCCCTCCCCCACAACACCGTGTACGACGACCTCCTCGACATGCTTCGCGCCCTCGATGGCATCGCACAAGACCCGCGGTATCATCCCGAGGGCGACGCGCTCTATCACTCCCTGCAGGTGTTCTCCCACGCGCGCCGCGAGACCCAGGACCCCGAGCTCCTCGCAGCCGCGCTGCTCCACGACGTGGGCAAGGCCCTCCGCGCTCCCGAACACGACACCGACGGCGCCGACCTCCTCGAGGGACTCGTCTCCGACCGCGTGGTGTGGCTCGTTCGCCATCACCTCGACCTCCTCCGCGCGCCCGGT
>CANMAT010000399.1 GCA_947494865.1 Deltaproteobacteria bacterium | reverse complement strand
TCGGCGCGCTCACGGTGGCGGCGGGCGCGCTCGCGGCGCTCACGTTTCACGGCCTCGCTGGCGACGGGGCGACGGCGGCGGGCGCGGCCTTCGTGGCCCTCGTGCTCGCCCCGCGCTCGATGCGCGGACGCACCGCCCGGTGGCGCGTCGCGCACGGCGCGGTGAGCGCGCTCGCGGGCGCCTGCGCGGCGCACGTGGCCTTCACCTACGGCGGCGAAGGCTCCGTCGCGGTGCGCGCCGCGGCGCTCGTGGTGGCGGGCCTCGTGGCCTCGGTCACGCTCCTCCTGCCCGCCGACGACGGCATCGCGTACGCGCTCTCGTCGCAGGCGCGCGCCACGCCGGGCGCCGCGGGCGAGCACCTCTTGCGCGCGGTGTCGCTGCGCCGCCGCATCGAGGGGTCGCCCTCGCTCGAGGCCCTCGACGAGCCCACCGCGGCGCGCCTCGAGCAGGCGTGGAAGGCGCTCGCCGACATCGCCGCGCAGCGCGTCGCGATGGCGAGCCTCAACGGCGCCAGCGTGCCCGTGCTCGACGGGCGCATCGAGCAGCACGTCGAGGCGCTCGAGCGCATCCACGGGGCCGTCGACGAGCGCTTCGCGCGCGCCGCGGGGCTCACCGACAGCCGCCTCGCGGCCGCGCGCATCGACGGCGAGACCCTCGAGACCGAGGTGCGCGCGCTCGTCGAGGTGATGCCCAACTGACCCTCTCCGCGCTGTTCACCGCGAAATGATTCGCACGAAATTACGCCCCGCGCGCGCCGCCGATCTAGCGTGCGCGCGTGACCTCGCCCTCGCGCCTCCTCGCCCTCACGCTCGTTACGCTCGCGGCCTGCGGCGCCACCACGCGGCAGTCGTTCGACGAGACCGCGGCGCTCTTTCACGACGACCTCCGCTGGGGCCGCGTGCCCGTCGCCGAGGCGGCCGTGCTCCCGTCGATCCGCGAGGCCTTCGTGCAGCACCACCGCGGCTGGGGCGTGGTGGTGCACGTGATGGACATCGAGGTGGAGTCGCTGCGCACGGCCTCGGAGCGCAGCACCGCGCGCCTGCGCGTCGTGTGGACGCGCGGCACCGACAGCACCGACGTGCGCGAGAGCCTCGTCGAAGAGGCGTGGGAGGCCAGCGGCGGCGCGTGGCGCCTGCGCAACGAGTCGGTGATCGCGGGCGACGCGGGCCTCTTCGGCACGCCCACCGCGGCCAACACGCCGATGGCCCCGCGCAACGAGTCGGTGTCTATTCCGAACGGGTGACCGCGCCCGCGGGGAGCAGCGCCGCGAAGGCCTCGGCGGCCGCGCCCACGCGCGCGCCGTCGCGCCCGTCGAAGGTGACCCGCACGGCGTACTCGGGGTCGCGCCAGCGGGGGTAGCTCCCCACGGAGACGTCGGCGAAGCGCGCCACCACGGCGTCGATGGCGTCTTTGATCTCGCCCTCGTCGAGCGCGGTGTACACGCTCCGCAGCACGAAGGGCGCGTCGGCGCCGCGGAGCCGCGGGCGCAACCCCTCGAGCTTGTAGCGGTAGATCTCGGGCACGCCCGGGAGCACAAAGATGTTGCCGAGCACCATCGTGGGCCAGCGCGGGTCGGCGCCGCCGTAGAGCTCGGTGCCCTCGACGACGTCGGCCATGCGCAGGTGCCCCTCGGTGCAGCGCGCGCCGTAGTGCTCGCGCAAGAGCGCCTCGACCTCGGGGCTGCGCACCACGCGGCGGCCGAGCGCGCGCGCGATGCCCTCGACGGTCACGTCGTCGTGCGTGGGCCCCACGCCCCCGGAGGTGAACACCAGGTCGTGCGCGTGGCGCAGGGCGTTGACCTCGGCCGCGATGAGATGCACCTCGTCGGGGATCACCACCACGCGCGTGAGCTCGACGCCAAGCGCCCGCAGCTCGCGCGCGAGCGTGGCGGTGTTGGCGTCTTGCACCTTGCCGCTCAAGATCTCGTTGCCAATCACGAGCGCCGCCGCAGTGCGTGCCATAGGGGTCGCACGATACAGCGCCCGCGCGAGGATCGCGATACACTCTCGGGCCCATGCGAACGAACGCGGCCCTCGCGCTGGCCTTCACACTCGTCGCGTCGTGCGGCTCCCGGCGGGGCGCCGCGACCGACGCCGCGACCGACGCCCGCGCCCCGACGCGCCCCTCGGCGGTGGCCGTGCAGCTCGCGCCCGCGCTCGACGGCTGGCGCATCGCGGCCACGCTCTACCCGGGCTCGGACCCCGGCGTGGGCGTGGTGCTGGTGCACCAGCTCGGGTCGAACCGCAGCGAGTGGGGCGGGCTCATCGCGCGGCTGCAGGCGGGGCGCGCGGTCACGGCCCTCGCCATCGACCTCCGCGGCCACGGCGACAGCACCGTCAACCCGCGCGACGAGCGCGTCACCTGGGAGTCGTTCGGCACCGACCGCGAGCGCTGGGCGGGCGCCGCGCTCGACGTCGTGGCGGCGGTGCAGTACCTCCGCACGGCCGGCGCGCAGCGCGTGGTGGTGGTGGGCTCGAGCGTCGGCGCCTCGGCGGCGCTCATGGCCGCCACCGGGGCGCTCGGGGCCTACACCCTGCCCCCGGGCGCCGAGGTCGACGCCGTGGCGATGCTCTCGCCAGGCGTGAGCTACCGCGGGCTCGACCTGCGCGAGCCGATGCGCGTCTACCTCGCCACGCAGCGCCCGCTGCTCATGCTCGCGGGCGACCGCGACGAGGCCAGCGTCGAGGCCGTCGCGCAGCTCGCCCCGCGCAGCGCCGAGCGCGTCGAGGTCGAGGTGTTCGCGGCCACGCAAGGCCACGGGGTCGCGCTCTGCAACACCGTTCCCGCCCGGTGGGAGCGCGTCGACGCCTGGGTGCGCCGCGCGCTCAACCTCGCGCCCGCGCAGCCTCCGAGGCCCATCCCCCATGATGTGTGACTTTTTGAGATTTTATTGTTTGACACTGGGGGCCCAGACCATTAGTTTCCGCCTCCCCTGGCGCGACAAATCCAGTTCGGGGATCGTCTAACGGCAGGACGACGGATTCTGGCTCCGTCTATCTAGGTTCGAATCCTAGTCCCCGAGCCGGTGATCGTTGGCAATTGAGAGGTGCCAACCCTCATCGATACAGTCTCTTCAGTGGCCCCATCGTCTAGCGGTTAGGACATCGGCCTCTCACGTCGGTAACATGGGTTCAATTCCCATTGGGGTCGCTAACGAAGCCCCCGGTATCCACAGTCTCGAAAGAGGCGAACGGGTACCGGGGGTTTTCCTTTTCTGGCGTCTGCGAAGTGACCTGACCGGTCGACGCGCGCCGTTCGTGACCTTCGCGCGTCAACGAAGCCTCGCGGTACACGCGCTGCAGGTGGGTGACGCACGGAGCACACACCATGGCAGGCGAGCCTACGCATCCAACAGTCTTCGCGACGCGCCCCAACGTGCACGGCGCATCGCTCCCGCCCGAAGGGATGGAGAACGCGCTCGACGAGGAGCGCGCCGCCTCGATGGCCGACGAGGGCGGCTGCGCGGGCATGCACGCCGAGGCGCAGCCGGTGTTCACCATCGCGTCGACGCGCCACGCGCCGTGGTCGCTCTGGGCGGGCGTCGCCGCGCTCGCGGGTCTCTTCGGCTACGTCACCTGGCGCCTCGTGCGACGCTGACGCACACGTTCGTCTGCACCCCAACGGCCGCCGTCGCGGCGCGCCTCAGGGGGGCGTTTCGACGCGACCTGATCGCACGCCGCGCGCGACGCGTCGCGTGTACCCTCGCGCGCCAGCGAGGCTCTCGATGCGCAGCAACATCTACGATTTCGGTCTCGACAAGAACGCGGCCAACTACGCGCCCGCGACGCCGCTCACGTTCATCGCGCGCGCGGCCGAGGTGTACCCCGACCAGCTCGCCGTGGTGCACGGCCCCCTGCGTCGCACGTGGCGCGAGACCTACGCGCGCGCGCGCCGCCTCGCGAGCGCCCTCGCACAGCGCGGCATCGGTCGCGGCGACACCGTGGCGGCGCTGCTCCCCAACACGCCGCCCATGATCGAGGCGCACTTCGGCGTGCCCATGACGGGCGCCGTGCTCAACACGCTGAACACGCGCCTCGACGCCGACGCCATCGCCTTCACGCTCATGCACGGCGAGGCGCGCGCGGTGCTCGTCGATCGGGAGTTCGCGTCGGTGATGCGCCTGGCGCTCGTGCGCCTCGACCGCGCCGTGCTCGTGGTCGACTGCGACGACCCCGAGTACACCGGCGAGGGCGAGCGCGTCGGCGAGATCGAGTACGAAGACCTCCTCGCGCGCGGTGACCCCGAGTACGCGTGGGAGGCCCCCCTCGACGAGTGGGACGCCATCTCGCTCAACTACACCTCGGGCACCACGGGCAACCCCAAAGGCGTCGTGTACCACCACCGCGGCGCGTACCTGAACGCCGTGTCCAACGTGCTCGAGTGGGACATTCCCCGTCACCCCGTGTACCTCTGGACGTTGCCGCTTTTTCACTGCAACGGATGGTGCTTCGCGTGGACGGTGGCGGCCCGCGCGGGCGTCAACGTGTGCCTCCGCAAGGTCGAGGCGCGCGCCATCTTCGAAGCGATTCGCGCGCACCGGGTGACGCACTACTGCGGCGCCCCCGTCGTGCACAACCTCCTCGCGAACGCCGCGCCCGAACTCCGCGCGGGCATCGCGCACAAGGTCTACGCGATGGTGGCCGGGGCCGCGCCGCCGGCGGCGATGATCGCCGCGATGGAGGAGCTCGGCTTCGACCTCACGCACACCTACGGCCTCACCGAGACCTACGGCCCCGCGGCGGTGTGCGCGAAGCACGCGGCGTGGGAGTCGCTCGACGTGAGCGCCCGCGCCAGCCTCAACGCGCGGCAGGGCGTGCGATACCACCTGCAGGAGGGGCTCACGGTGCGCGACCCCGACACGCTCGCCGAGGTGCCCGCCGACGGCGAAACGATGGGCGAGCTGATGTTTCGCGGCAACATCACCATGAAGGGCTACCTCAAGAACCCGACGGCCACG
>CANMAT010000398.1 GCA_947494865.1 Deltaproteobacteria bacterium | reverse complement strand
GTGGTCGAGGGTGGGGGCCATGAGCGTGAGCACCACCTCGCAGGCCCGCGCGACGCCGGCGTCGAGGTACACCGCCGCGAAGGCAGCCTCGAGCGCGTTGGCGAGGAGCGATGCCTTGGTACGGCCGCCGGTGCGCTCTTCCCCGCGGCCGAGGCGCAGCGCGTCGCCGATGCCGAGGCGCGCGGCGGCCTCGGCGAGGCGCGTCTCGTTGACTACCGCGGCGCGCATGCGCGTGAGCTCCCCCTCGGCCGCCTCGGGGCAGCGAGACCATAACGCGTCGCTCACCGCGAGGGAGAGCACCGCGTCGCCGAGGAATTCCATACGCTCGTTGTCGCCGAGGGACTTGCCCTTGCGCGCGGCCGCCGACTCGAAGGCCGCGGAACGATGCGTGAGCGCCACCTCGAGGAGCCGCGGATCACGAAACTGATGCCCCAGCGACGCTGCGAGCGCGAGAACCTTGTCGTCCATGGATTCGCGGGAGGAGGTTGCGCAAACGGCGCGCGCGCCGCAGTTGGGCGTCGACCCTACACCATCGTCGCTGACAGTGCCCACGAACCCGGCGTTGCTCTACATTCCCCGGCCGATGGATCTCGTCTCGTGGCCGCCCTGGCACGTTCTCGCGCTCGCGGCGCTGGCGACGCTTCTGGTGCTCTCGATCGCCGCGCTGGTCGTCGCGACGCGCTGGGTGGCGTTCTGGCGCCGCAGGCTCAAGCCGTCGGTCGACTTCGACGAGGTGATCGAGACGCGCACCCGCGACGGCGCCATGCTCGTGCTTGGCCGAATTCGCCCCGTGGGGTCTCCCTCTTTGCTGCCTCCGATCGTGTTCTGTCACGGCCTCGCGATGAACCGCTACGCGCTCGCGCTCGATCCGCAGCGCAGCCTCGCGCGCGCCCTCGCGGCCCGCGGCCGCGACTGCTGGCTCCTGGAGCTCCGCGGCGCCTCGGACGGGCCCTTCAGCCTCGCGGCGCGCGCGGCGAGCTTCGACACCTACGCCTCGTACGACATCCCCACCGCCCTCGCGTACGTGACCGCTGCGACGGGCGCCGAGCGCGTCGACTGGGTGGGCTTCAGCATGGGCGGGATGCTCGCCTACGCGCACCTCGGCGCGCTCCACGGCGAGGGCGTGCGGCGGCTCGTCACCCTGGGCTCTCCCGTTCGCTTCAAGGGCTACCCCGCGACCCGCGCGATGGGCGCCGCGCCCTACGTCTTCAGCCCCTTCGGCCTGCGGAGCTCGGCACCCCTCGGGTGGCTCGCGGCGAGCGTCGCGCCGCTCGTGTGGCCCGGCCTGCCGCTCTTCGTGACGCGGGGCTTCCGCGGCCACCACTACGACCGCGAGGCCCTGCGGAGCATCTTCGGCGCCTCGTTCTCCGACGTGCCCGCCGGGGTGATGAAGCAGTTCGCCCGTTGGGTGCGCGAGGACACTTTCAACAGCGACGACGGCGCGCGCGACTACCGCGAGGGCCTCGCGGCCATCACCGTGCCCACGCTTGTGATCTCGGGCGACCGCGACCGCCTGGCGCTGCCGCCGTGCGTGCGCGAGGCCTACGAGCGCATCGGCGCAGGAGAGAAGATGTACCGCGAGGTGGGCCCCGACTCGGGGGCACACGCACACTACGACCACCTCGACCTCATCATGGGCGCGAAGGCCCACGACGAAGTGTTTGCGGAAGTGTTCGACTGGCTCGGAAGGGTTTGAGCGCGTTGCGCTAGCGGCGGGAGGAGGCGGAGGTCACTCGGCAGCGGTCGCCTTCGGCGCTTCGATGTGCACCGGGAAGGCCGGCGTGCCGGCGAGGCGGCGGACGCGCTTGTTGACCTTGCCGTTGGTGGTGGACTTGCGACGGCGAATGCGTTCGGTCTTCTGCGTGAGAGAAACCATCGGAATCGACTCCTGAGCGTACGGTACGTGAGACCGCGTAGGGTTACGGGGCGCGGGAAGGTATCTGCCGGACATCGCGCCGTCAACGGCGCGCAGCGGCTCGGTGAGGGTTCAGCGCGGCGGCAGGATTACGAAGGGGTACGTGATGCGCACCTCGTTGGCCCGAAAGCGCGGGAAGTGGGCGCGGCCCACGACGCCGCTGATGCACTCGCCCGCCGCCGAGCCCGCGAACTGACCGCTCACGTTGGCCGACGAGACCGAGCCGTCGTTGCTGATCACGATGGCCACCGGCGCCGTGCCCGTCTGTCCGGCAGTGCAGGTGCGCACCGCGTTGTTGAGCCCCGAGAGCACCGAGGTGATCTGCCCGCGCGTGGGTCGCTCGGGGAGCTCTGCCGCGGGGGCGGGCGCGGCGGCCTGCGCGGCGCCGTTCGCGCCGGCCACCCGGTTCATGAGGTCGTCGACCGAGCGCGCACCGCCGGCGGCAGGCGGCGCGGCGGGGGCTGCAGCAGCGCGCGGCGCGGGCGTCGGCGCAGGGGCCGCTACGGGCGCTGCGGGCGCTTCGACGGCTGCGGGGCGCGGCGCGGCGCGCTCCTCGCGAGCACTGTGGGGGGTCGACGCGCCCGCGCGAGCCCGCGCTTGCGGCACGGGTTCGTTGGTGGCGTGGCGCGACTCGGCCGTCGCGGCGGCGGTGTCGGTGACCGCGCGCTGGGCCATTGCCGCCTCGGCCTCTGCCTGCGGCGGGGGCGCGGGGGCTGCGACGGGCGCCGGGGCTTCAGCGGGCGCCGGGGCTTCGGCGGGCGCGGGGGCTGCGACGGAAGGCGCGCTCGGGGCTTCGGGCGCGGCGGCGGGCTGCGGCGCCTCGGCGGCCGCGGGTGCCGCGGGGTTCGTCGCGTCGCTCGAAGGGCCCTGCTGCATGTTGGTGTAGATCGCGAAGGCGCCGGCCATGAGGGCCATGCCGCCGATCGCGCCCCACAGGGTGCTGCCGCCCTTGCGCTGAGGTGCGTCGAGGGTGGGGGCCGGGGTCGCGGCGCGGGCGGGGGTGACCATCACGTCGTCGGTCTTCGCGGCCTTGGCGACGGGCTTCTCGGCGGGCGCCTCGGGGGCCTTCGCGACCGCCGCGGGCGCAGGCTTCGCGGCCTCTTCACGCGCGATGGCCGCGAGCTTCTTGATGTCGACGATGCCCGAGCTCGTGTCGTCGACCGAGTCGGTGATCGACGCCATCGAGGGGCGCACGGACGCGACGGGCATGCCCACGGGGACCGTGCTCGTGCGGGTCAGCGCCGCGAGGTTCTCGAGGTCCGCGTCATTTTCCTGGGGCTCGGACATGGCCTGCTTGCTCTCTGGGTTCGTGGGTGTTGCGTCTGTGAAGACCGGGATCGCCGCGGGGTCGGGCTCGTTTGAGACCTTCTTTCCCTTGCGCGCCTTGGCGCGCTCGCGCGAGGCCTCGTCGAGCTTCGCGTCGAGGCGCGCCGTGAAGGCCTCCCAATCTCGGTCTGAACGGGTGGGCGCGGGCCAACTGCGCAGCGCACTCTCGATGGTGTGGAGGCCGCGGGCAAATTCCCGCGCCTCGGGGTCGTCGGCGAGCGCGCGCGCCACCTCGGGGTCTGCCGCGGCATCCGTCGGCAGGTCGAGCGAGGCCGCGATCTTGAGCTTCAATGGATCGTCCACGCGGTGCCTCCGTGGGCTCTCTTAAGGTTCCTCGAGCGCCGCGAGAACATCAGCGGGGATGATCTCGCGGAGCTTCCGCCGCGCTTCGTGGACGCGCCACGCGACGGTGCCTTCACTACAACCCAGCACCTCGGCGATGTCTTTGTAGGGAAGCTGCTCGACGCACGCGAGGACCATCGTGGTGCGGAGCGACTCGGACAAGGAGTCGAGCGCCCTGGCCAGCGCGCGGTACCCGCTGGTGCGCTCCGCGGTGAGCGCGGGGTCGGGCGCGCCGTCGACGGGCTCGGGGACGCGCGGGTCGTCGAGGTCGGCGGCGACGCGCTTGCTCTGTCGTCGGAGGTTGAGCGCGACGTTGACGCAGATACGGTAGAGCCACGTGAAGAGGTCGGCGCGCCCGTCGAAGCGGTGAATGGCACGGTACGCGCGCAAGAAGGTCTCTTGCGTGACGTCGTCGGCGTCGCCCGCGCTGCCCGTGAGCTGCAGCGCGAGGCGGTGCACGCGGCGCTGGTGCTGCCGCATCAGAACGCCGAACGCGGCGCGGTCTCCGTTCCGCGCACGATCGAGCGTTTGCTGTTCTTCGAGCGTTGCCATTCCCGCTATGTATGCTTTCGAGCGGCGGGACCATAGACCATCGCCTCAGGGGCCACAACATCGCCCACACCGCCCGCCGCGGGTTTCGCCCCCGCGCGCCGACGAACGGGGCGCGCCTCGTGAGCGCGTGCTGTGCCTTGCGGTTCCGTTTGCCTCGCGGGCCGCAGGGCTGGCAGCATCGCGCGCCGTACAATGGAACGCTTCGCCGACGTGCTCTCGAAGATCGAGGACGCCCTGGGGGTTGGAGACGCGCGCAGCGCCTTCACGACCCTTCGGCCCTGGATCGCCTACCCCGGCAAGGTCGCGGCGAGCGATTGGGGGCGCGCGATGGAGGTGCTCTCGCGCATCTCGCGTGAAATCGCGGGCGATCACCTCGCCGAACTCGCCGCGCTCGCGGGCGGCCTCGACGACGTGCAGCCCCTCTACGACCTCGGCTACGAGCTCATCGAGCAGGAGCTCTTCGACATCGCGGCCACCGTGCTCGCGCACGCCGTCGAGCGCCGCCGCGACCTGCCGGGGCTCTTGAGCGAGCTCGTGGCTGCGCTCGAGCGCGACGGGCTCCACGCCGAGGCGTGCAAGTGGCTCCGCAAGGCGCCCGCGCTGCTCGACAAGGGCTACGTGCTGCGCTTTCTCCTCGCGTGGAACACCGCGATGTCCGGCGACCTCGACGGCGCGCGCGCGCAGATCGCGTCGCTCACGTCGCCGTCTACGAGCGGCGAGGCCGTGATGCTCGAGCGGCTGCGTGCGCTCCTCGATCGCGCGAGCGGCATGCGGCGATCGACGGCGCTCGACGGCGACGATCTGCGCGGGTGGCACTACGTGCTCCACGGG
>CANMAT010000397.1 GCA_947494865.1 Deltaproteobacteria bacterium | reverse complement strand
CACCGTGGGCGCGTGGCTCGCGTCGCACCTCGCGCCCACGCGCGACCCCGTCGACCACCGCGTCGCGGGGTGGAGCGGGCGGCTCCCGACGGGCGAGCGCATGGGGTGGATCGCGTCGCCGCGCCGCTCGACGGGCCCCGACGTGTTACCCCTCCTCGCGCGCGACGGGCGCTTCGGCGCGCTCGACAGCGTGGTGCTGCGCGTGCGAGGCGACGACGAGCGCGGCCCCGCGCGGCTCGCGCCCTGCGAGGCCCCCGACGGGGCCGCCGACCCGGCCCTCACGGCGTGGCTCGAGCGCGCCGCGCGCGCGATGCTCGCCTGACCCGCGCGACCCGCGAAGGTGCTGCGATGTTTCGTCTGACGCGCCCCCGCGGGCGTTCGATTCCGGTGCTGGTCGAGGTGCCGCACGCGAGCGTGGCGCTGCCCGACGAGGTGCGCCCCACGCTGCTCGTGAGCGCCGAGGCGATACGGCGCGACGCCGACTCGTACGTCGACGAGCTCTACCGCGACGCGCCCGCGCAGGGGGCCGCGCTGCTCACCGCCTGCGCGTCGCGCTACGTCGTCGACCTCAACCGCGACGAGGCCGACGTCGACGCGTGGGCCGTGCGCGGCGCCGACGATCGCGTCGGCGAGCACCCGCGCGGGGTGATCTGGCGCGAGACCGGCGAAGGGCGCGCGGCGCTGCGCTCGCCCCTCGCGCGAGAGGAGTTCGAAGCGCGCCTCGCGCGGTACTACCGCCCGTATCACCAGTGCCTCGCCCACGAGCTCGCGGCGCTGCGCGCGCGGCACGCGCACGTGCTCCTGGTGGCCGCCCACTCGATGCCCTCGACGGCCCGCGCGGCGCGCGGCGACAAGCGCGTGCGGCTCGCCGACGTGGTGCCGGGCACGCGCGGGTTCACCACCGCGGATCGCGCGCTCATCGACGTCGTAGACCTCTACTTTCGCGCCGCGGGGCTCAGCGTGCGTCACGACGAGCCGTACCGCGGCGGCGCCACGACGGCGCGCTGGGGGCGGCCGAGCGAAGGCTTTCACGCCATTCAAGTTGAATTGAACCGCGCGCTCTACATGGACGAAGCCACGGGCGATCCGCGCCCCGATGGCGTGGCGTGGATCACGTCGCTGTGTGCGGGCCTCGTCGTTCGGTTGGGCGAGGCGCTCGCGGCGAGGCGTTGAGGGAGCCTGCGGGAGGGGTGAGTCGAAGGCGGGAGGGAGGCGCTCAGCGCGCTTGCGAAGACTCGGAGCTCGACGGAGCCGAGCGGCGAACCTCGAGGCGATAGCGGCTGTTGGTGGTCTGCAGGTAGTAGACCTCTTGACCGGCGACGCGAAGAATGCGGCGCACCGGCGTGGTCACGTACTCGTGCAGGCCGTCGGGGAACTCGATGACGACCACTGCCCCACGACGCGGGGCGCGAACGAGTCTCCCGATGACCGGGCGCCCTGGCTTGGGACCGAGCTTGCGGAGAACCACCTCCACGGGCGCGACACTACCATGAACGCCGGGCATCGCCATAATCCCCTCGATCACTTTTCACTTGTTCCGTTGGGCTCATTCAACGGCACCTCGAGGTGACAGCATGAGCCTCTCGCCGGGTGCTGTTCATCTGTCACAGAGAGGATGTTACACACGTCAGCCCCATCATGGCTCGACGTTCCGTGGACGCCTCGCATTCTGAACCCCTCGCAGTGCAGCGCAAGGGGCTAGTGCGACGGAGTGATGCGGGCCACGCACGTTCTGTGACCCGCGCCCTCGGCTGGCTCATCGCGCGGGCGATGACGCCGACGCTGATCCAACGCGCAGTCTTCGACGCGCTCGGCGCGCCGGGCGCGCTCCTCGTCACGGCGCCGACGGGCAGCGGCAAGACCGAGGCGGTGATGCTCCCGCTCCTCGCGGCCCTCGACGAGCGCCTCGCGGCGCCGTCGAGCGCGCCCGCGACTGTGCGAATTTTGTACGTCGCGCCCGTGCGGGCCCTCGTCGACGGTCACGTTTCGCGCCTTCGCGAGATGGTCTCGGGCCTCGACGCGCGCCTCCGCGTCGACGCGCGCACTGGTGACAGCAGCACGCAGCACCGCGCGCGCCTGCGTCGCTCGCCGCCCGAGGTGCTCATCACCACGCCCGAGACCCTCGGCGTGATGCTCGCGACGGAGACGCGCGCGATGCTCGCGGGCGTCGAGTGCGTGGTGCTCGACGAGGTGCACCAGCTCGCGGCGGGCAAGCGCGGCGCCCTCTTCGCCGCGACGCTCGAGGTGCTCGACGCGCACGTCGTCGCGCAGGGCCACGCGCGCCCGCGACGCGTCGCGCTGAGCGCCACCGCGCGGCCCCTCGACGCGCTCGCCGCGTGGGTGAGCGAGGGCGCGCGCGTGGGGTCGGCGGGCGGCGGCGCGGCCCCGGCGCTCGAGCTCGCGGACCCGGTGATGGACGCCGCGTTCCCCACCGGGGGATGGCTCTGGCGCGCGGCGCTTCCTACCGTGGCGCGCGCGCTCGCGACGCACGAGGGCACCACGCTGGTGTTCGTGAGCGCCCGCGCCCGCGCCGAGCAGTGGACGCTCGCGCTGCGCGACGTGCTCCCCGCGCGCATGGCCGTGGCGTGCTTTCACGGCTCGCTCTCGGTCGAGGAGCGCGCCGCCGTCGCGGGGGGCCTCGCCGCGCGCTCCCTCCGCGCCGTGGTGGCCACCAGCGGGCTCGAGACCGGCGTCGACCTGCCCGCGGTGTCGCGCGTCGTGGTGCTCTCGTCGCCCCCGTCGGTGACGCGCCTCCTCCAGGCCGCGGGCCGCGCCGACCATCGGCCCGGGTGCGCGCCGCGTGCGTCGGTGGTGCCCACGAGCGCGCTCGACCTCGTGCGCTGCGCCGCCGTGCTGCGCGCCGCGCGCGACGCCGACCTCGAAGACGTCGACATGCGCGCGTTCGACCTCGACGTGGCCGCCCAGGCGGTGCTCGCGCGCGTCGCCCTCGGGCCGTGCACGCGCGACGAGATCGCTCGCACCCTGCGCGGCGCGTGGCCCTTTCGCGACCTCGACGACGACGACCTCGACGCCGTGCTCAACTACCTCGCCACGGGCGGCGACGGCCTCGCGGCGTACCCCGAGCTCGCGCGCGTGGTGAGCGACGGCGAGCGCTGGGCTCTGTCGAGCAAGCGCTCGCTGCGCAAGTACCTCCAGGGCATCGGCACCATCGTGAGCGACGTCGTGGTGCCCGTGCGCAACGGGGCCTTCACCGTGGGCCAGGTCGAGGGGCGCTTCGCGGGGCTCCTCGAGCCCGGCGACTGCTTCGTGCTCGGCGCCCGCACGTGGCGCGTGGCGACGCTCTCGGCGGGCGAGATCCAGGTGCGCCCAGCGCGCAGCGCGAAGACCACCGTGCCCTCGTGGGCGGGCTCGCGCGCGGCGCAGAGCGAGCGGGTGAGCGCGTCGTGCGAGCGCGTGTGGCGCGACCTCGACGAGGCCACGCGCGAAGGCTCGCGCGACGCCCAGCGCGACCGCGTGCGCGCCGTGCTCGCCACGGGCGTCGAGAACACCCGCGCGGTGCACCAGCTCGTGCGCGCGCAGCGTGCCGTGTCGGCGCTCCCTACGACGGAGCGCTTCGTGGTTGAGTGCGTGCGCGACGGCAAGCGGCTCCACGTGGTGGCCTTTACGCTCGCGGGCGCGACGGCCAACGAGGTGATCGCGCGCGCGATCGGGGCGCGCGTGCGCCGCGCGACGGGCGCCGGCTGCGAGGTGTCGGTCAACGACGAGTGCGCGTGCGTCACCTTCGCGAAGCTCGCGCGCGCGCCCGACGAAGAGACGCTGCGCGCGTGGCTCTCTCCGCACGAGCTCTTCGACGACCTGCTCGACTCGCTCGACGGCGGCGTGCTCGCCGCGGCGTACTTTCGCGAGGTGGCGCGCGTCGCGCAGCTCTGGTCGCCGGAGCGGCACCGCGGCGCCGTCACGCCGGGCCTCCTCTACGACGTGCTGCGCAAGCACGACCCCGATCACCTCCTGCTCCGCGCGCTGCGCTTCACGCTGTGGACGGCCCTCGACGGCCCGCGCGCCGAGCGTCGGCTCACCGAGCTCGCGCGGCGGCCCTGGCACATCGCCGCGCTCGCCGCGCCGTCGGCCCTGTCGATCCCGGTGTTCGCGTGGGCGATGCGCGACGCCGTGGCGCCCGACGACCCCGAGGCCGCCCTCGCCGCCGCCGCGCACGCGCTCTTTCAGCGCGCCGCTGCGCTCGCGGGCGACGACGCGTGATCGCCCTCGCCGACGACCTCGCGCTCCTCGCGCCCGGCGGCGCGTACGTGCCCTCGGCGCGCGCGCTTATCGTGGCAGACCTCCACGCGGGCTACGTGCAGACGCTGCAGAAGCGCGGCTACACGCTCCCTGCGCAGGGCGACGAGGCGATGCACGCGCGGCTCGGCGCGATGTTCGCGCGCGTCGACGTGGCGCGGGTCATCGTGGCGGGCGACCTCGTGCACGGGCGACCGGCGTTCTTGTCGCGCGCGGGCGAGCGTTCTCCCCTCGACGCGTTGCTCGCTGCGCTCGACGGTCGCGCGCTCGCGGTGGTTCCAGGCAACCACGATCGAGGCTCCGACGACCTGCTCGCGCGACGGGGCGTGACGGTGAGCGAGGCGTGCGCGGTGGGCGCCCACGTGGTGATGCACGGCGACGAGGGCGTCGACCGGCTGCGCGGCGAGCGCGCCCTCGCCATCGCGCGCGGCGGGCGCCTCGTGCTCGGGCACTACCACCCGGCGCTCGCGCTCGACGACGGCGCCGGCGCGCGGGCGAGGGTGCCCGCCTTCGCGCACGCGCCGGGTCTGTTGTGCCTCCCCGCGCTCACGCCGCTCGCGCGCGGCGCCGACCTCATGCGCCTCGACCACGCCGAGGAGCTCACCGCCCTCGCGACCGCGAGCGAACTCGACGTCGCCGTTATTGTCGGCGCAGCGGTGATACGGGTAGGCGTGCTGTCGAAGGTGCGCGCCGCGCGACGGAGCGCGCGCGACGCGGGGTGAGCGGTACGCTCAGACGGCGGGGGT
>CANMAT010000396.1 GCA_947494865.1 Deltaproteobacteria bacterium | reverse complement strand
AGATTCGCGCGATCGAGGTGGAGCTCGACCAGGTGTCCGAGGCGCTGCGCGCGCAGCTCGAGGCGATGCCCTCGGCGACGGTGAGCGCCCTCCACGACCACGTGCTGGTGTCGGTGCAGGGCGAAGACGAGGCCCACGCCGTGCTGCGCGCGGCCCTCGACGGCGGCGGCCGCGTGGTGGCCGTCACGCCCCGCCGCGAGACGCTCGAAGACCTGTTTCTCCGCAAGGCCATCGGCGCCACCGCGCGCGAGCGCTGAGACTCTCCGCACTCTCCGCGGAGTGGACCGCCCGCGGCGAGGTGTGCATACCCTCTGCGCCGCCGTGAAGCCCACGCACCTCGCCTCGCTCCGCGCCCCCCTCGTACGCGCGCTCTCGCTCGCTGTGATCGTTGTCGCGTCGCGCGGGCTCGCGACCTGCGGCACCGACCGCGGCGCGCGCATTCAGTACATGCACCCGTCGCCGCTCTCGCGCTGGGGCGTTCGCCTTCGCGTCGAGCCCTTCGAAAACGAGGGCGCCAGCGGCGTCTCTCGCATGATCGAGCAGGCCGTGCGCCAGAGCGGGGCCTTTCAGATGGTGGGCGAGGGGGCGCAAATGGCCATCGTGGGCGAGGTGCACGAGAACGTCGCGGGCCCCGAGCAGGTGACGTCGCGACCCTTCACCTGCACGCGGCAGGTGCCCGAGCAGCGCACGCGGCAGGTTCCCGTGGTGATTCCGGGCTTGCAGCCGCGCGTCGAGCTGCGCACCGAGCAGTACACCGAGATGGTGGAGCAGCCGTACCCGTGCACGCAGCTCGTGCGATCGACGGCGGCGCGCTTCTCGATGCGCGTGCGCATCAACGCCCGCACGCGGCCCATTCACGTGGTGTTCGACCGGCGCTTCGAAGTCTCCGACCGGCAAGAGACCACGGGGCTCGCGGGCTCCGACGGGCGCGACCACGCGCCGCCTCCCGTCGACGGCGACGGGCTGCTCCGCGCGCTGCATCAGCGGGCCGCGCAGCGCTTCGCGCAGGAGGCGCTGCCCGCCGTCGACACCGCCGCGGTGACCTTCGCCGACTGCGGCGACCCGCGCTGCGAGCAGGGCATCGCCCTCGTGCGCAGCCGCGACCTCGCGGGCGCCGAGCGCCTCTTCGGCGAGGCCGCGGGGCAGCTCTCGCGCGCCACGGACCCCGCCTCGCGGCGCAGGCTCGCGGCGGCGCTCTCCAACCGCGGCCTCGTGCGGGGCTACACCAACCAGCTCGCCGAGGGCATCGACGACCTGCGCCTCGCCATCGCGGGCGACCCCGCGCAGACCGCGTGGCAGCAGCAGCTCATGGCGTTGCAAGACCTGCAGACCGAGATCGAGGCCGCGCGCTTTCGCGGCGAGACGCCGGGCGGAGGAAACACCGCGCCGACCCCCTCGGGCGCGCCGTCGCGGGGCCGCGGGAGGGGCCGATGAGGCACCCTCACACCCTCGTGCTCGTGCGCCACGCCGAGAGCCAGCGCAACGTGGCCAAGAAGACCAACGGGTTCTTCACCGACGACGAGTCGCGGGGCTCGCTGCGCGCGACGGCCGACCACCACGTGCCGCTCACGGAGCTCGGCGTGCGCCAGGCCGAGGCCGCGGGGCGCGCGCTGCGGCAGCGGTACGCGCGCTTCGACGCGGTGTACCACTCGGGCTATCGGCGCACCGTGCAGAC
Source organism: Deltaproteobacteria bacterium (assembly GCA_947494865.1). Classification (GTDB taxonomy): domain Bacteria; phylum Myxococcota_A; class Polyangia; order Polyangiales; genus CAISKJ01. Next base: position 3,325 of record CANMAT010000396.1, on the reverse strand, counting down.
CGCCGAGGGGGTGCTCTCGGCGTGGAGCGAGGCCGAGCGCGCCGCGATGCCCGTGGCCCACGACCTCTACGTGCGCGAGCGCGACGTGGGCTACGGCTGGGACATGACCACCGTCGAGGCCCAGGGGGCCTTCCCGTGGCTGCAGGAGTACTGGCGCACGATGGGGCCGTTCTTCGCGCGGCCGCCGGGCGGCGAGAGCGTGGCCGAGGTGTGCGCGCGCGTGCAGACCTTTCTCGCGCACCTGGGGGTCGAGCACGCGAACGAGAGGGTGCTGGTGGTGACGCACGGCATCACGCTGCGCGCGTTTCGGTACCTCCTCGAGGGGTGGACCTACGACGAGATGGAGCTCAACCTCCGCCACCACGCGCCGCGCAACGCGTCGGTCACGGTGTACGAGTCGTCGGGCGAGCGGCTGCGCCTCGCGCGCGTCGACGAGGTGTTCGAACCCGCGTAGACGGTGCGCCTCAGCGCTTGAGCAGCGGCAGCACCGGGGCGCTGCGGATCGCCGCCATGCAGCGCGCCGCGGCGGCCATCGTGGGCGTCGTGGGCAGGTAGCGCCACGTGAGCGTCGCGAGCGGGGGCCGCACCCGCAGCGTCGGGACGTCGACCGACGCGATGAGCAGCAGCGCCGCGCGCACCTCGGCGCCGAGCACCTGCGCGCTCGCGCCGGACTCGCACTCGGTGTGAAAGAACGCGTCGAAGCGCGCGTCGCCGATGCTCCCCGCGCGCACGACGCGGAGGCCGCGAAAGAGCGACTCGGTCCACGTCTCGGGGCGCACGAGGAGCTCGGGCAGGCCGCGCGGCACCGTGGTCGAGGCGCGCAGCTCGGTCACGTCGCCGGCCTCGTGCGAGCGCCCTTCGCCCGCGAGGTGGAGGGACACGGGCGCGCCCTCGACGCGCAGCATGGCGCTGGCGTTGTGCACGAGGGTGTGCGCCCGCGTGGTCGCGTACGACTCGACCTTCGCCGACGGGTCGAGCGCGCGCACCGCGCGGAGAAAATCGCGCGTCATCTCGTGCGGCGGCGCGTCCGAGCCGTCGTCCGGCGAGCGGGTCGCGCGCAGGGCGGTCTCTCCGGGCACGGCGCGCCACGCCACCTCGTGCCGGTCGAGCGCGCCGAGAACGCCCTCGAAGCGTCGCAGGTAGCGCTCGAACGCGTCGCACGCGGCCGTGACGGCGTCGTCGTCGCCCTCGGCGAGCCCCTGCCCCTCGTCGCGCAGAGACCGCAGCGCCGCGGCGTCGTCGTCGGGGATGCACCGCCAGAACGCCGCCGTCACGCGCCCCTCGCAGCGCTCGACCTCGCGTCGGAGCGAGGCCGCGCGCAGGCGTTGGGCCTCGCGGTCGTCTCGGTACACAGGCATCGGAGCGCCCCTCGGAGTGTCGCACCGATCGCCCGTCGCCCGCGAGGGCACATCTTCTTCGTAGAGCCTTGAACAGACCGTCGCGCGCACCTACCGTGGCAGCCCGATGCCGCCCGAACTTCTCGCGCTCTCGTTCACGCAGCTCGCCCTCACGGTCTTTGGCTTCTTCGCGGGTATGACCCTCGTGTCCGTCGCGATGGGCTTCGCCGTCGAGCGCGCCCTCTCGAAGAGCCGCAAGATCTTCGACCTTCCGCTCTTCGAAGGGCAGCACCGCTTCGAGCTCCTGGGCAACGCGGTGTTCGTCGTGATCGCCACGGTCACCGTCACCCTCGCGCTGCGCGCCGGCGTGGTGCGCTTCGGCCCCTCGAGCGCGCTGCGGAGCGCGCTCACCTTCTACGCGATGTTGCTCGGATTCCAGGTGTATTACTGGTTTCTTCATCGGGCCATGCACCACCGGGCCATCGTGCATGTTCATCGGTGGCACCACCGCTCGCAGGTGACGACGCCCCTCACGGGCCAGTCGATGAGCCCCTTCGAAGCCCTCGGGTGGATGGGCGGCTACGTGGGCCTCCCGTGGCTGTTCTCACAGGTTGTTCCGCTCTCGTTCTGGGGGTGGGCGGGGTACGTGGCGTTCAACGTCTTCGGCAACCTGGTGGGGCACGCGAACGTCGAGCCCACTGCGCGCGTGGCCTCGTCGCGCAGCGCGACCCTCTTCGCCAATGTGTTTCTCTACCACTCGCTGCACCATGCGCGGTGGAACGGGCACTACAGCTTTCAAGCCGCCCTGATGGATCGCATCATGGGCACCGAGTGGGGCGACTGGCCTGCCCTCTACGAGCGGGTCGCCGGCGGGCGTCCCCTCACCAGCCTCAAGGAGCGCGGCGACGCATGATGGACCTCTCGCGCATGTTGGCCCGCTGCGAGGCCGAGCAGTGGAGCGTCGACGACCTCGACTGGTCGCAGCCCCCGCGCCCGATGGCGCCCGCCGACGAGGAGCTCATCGTGCAGCTCTTCACCAACATGGCCGGCATCGAGCTGCTGGCCGCAGCGATGTTTCGCGAGCAGGCGCGCCGCGCCGACGACCCGACGCTGCGCGCGGTGTTCGAAACCTTCGTGGTCGACGAGCAGCGCCACGCGGCCACGGCGCGCCGCCTCGCGCGCCACTACGACGTGCGCAAGCTCCGCGCGTACGAGGTGTCGCGCGACCTCGCGGCCTTCGCGCCGGCCTTCGGCAACGCCGTGCGCTACCTGCCCGACGACGTGGCCAACTCGTACATCACGGGCGGCGAGCTCATTCTCGACATCGCCCTCCTGCGCTCCATCGACGACCACGTGCGCGACCCCATGAGCCACGCCGCGATGGCGCGCATCAACCGCGACGAGTCGCGGCACATCGCCATCGACTATCACATGATCGACTTCTACGCGTCGGACGCCTACCGCGACACGCTGCGCGCGCGGCCGCCGCGGCCTGCGCGGGAGCGCCTCGCGGGCGCGCTGGCCTTCGCGAAGCTGCTCCGCTACGCGCAGCCGTTCTTTCGCGAGGTGTTCTTCGTGCCCATGGAGGTGGTCGACCCCTCGGGGCGCCGCATGACCGAGGCCTTTCGGCACATGCAGCGCCTCGGCGAGAAGCCCGCCGCGCGGAGCACGGGCTTCGGGCGCTTTCTGCAGGCGATGAGCGACGTGTTCAACCACCCGGTGCTGGGCCCCGTGGTGGGCCCGCTCGCGGCCAAGGCCACCGGCGTCGAAGCGCGCTACATGAAGATTCTCAACAGCCGCGAGGAGCTCGCGGCGGCCCGCGCCAAGTCGTACAGCGAGCTCGCCGACGAGGCCCTCGGCGCCAAGAAGGTGCACTGACGAGGCGGCGCTACGGCGCGCGGCGGCGGATATGTTGGCCCCCACCCCCGGCCCCGCCCCCACAAGTGGTGGCAGGGTGATCAGAGCGCAAAAGCACGATTGTAGAAGTT
>CANMAT010000395.1 GCA_947494865.1 Deltaproteobacteria bacterium | reverse complement strand
GCACGCGCTGCTCGCCCGAGAGGTCTCTCGCGGCGCGGAGCAGCCACGCGTCGACGCACGCCGCGTGATGACCATTGTCCGTCAACATGGCCACGGCAAACTGGTCGACCATCGACCGTCGCAGCGAGAAGCGAGCATGCGTGCCAACTTTGGGGCGGGTGAGAGGAGCGCAAGACAGGAGGATGAAACGCCCCCGATACGCGACCGCGTCGCGTCGGTGGGAGCGCCCTCCACCGCACCTCTATCGGCCTTGTACAGCGCTACGTCAAGCGCTTGCTGCCGCTATATTTATAGCAGTTTCGTGCGCAGTGGGCCTCAGCGCACGCCGGGGGCCTCGCGGCCCGTCTGAGCCACGTACTCTCGGTAACCGCCGCCGTAGGCGTGGGCGCCCGCGGGGGTGATCTCGAGCACGCGGTTCGAAAGGGCCGAGAGAAACTGCCGGTCGTGCGACACGAAGAGCATGGTGCCTTCGAAGGTCGCGAGGGCCTTCAAGAGCGTCTCTTTGGTCATCATGTCGAGGTGGTTGGTGGGCTCGTCGAGCACGAGAAAATTGGGCGGGTCGTAGAGCATCGCGGCGAGCACGAGGCGCGCCTTCTCGCCGCCCGAGAGCACGCGGCAGGGCTTCTCGATGTCGTCGCCAGAGAAGCCGAAGGCCCCCGCGAGGTTGCGCAGCGTGCCCAGCGTAGCGCCCGGAAACTTCAGCCGCAGCGTCTCGACCACGGTCACCGCGGGGTCGAGGAGGTCCATCGCGTGCTGGGCGAAGTAGCCCACGGTCACGCTCGCGCCGACCACCACCTCGCCCGCGTCGGGCTTCGACTGCCCCGCCACCATCTTGAGCAGGGTGCTCTTGCCCGCGCCGTTCACGCCCATCACGCACCAGCGCTCGCGGCGGCGGAGCAAGAGGTCGAAGCCCTTGTAGATCACCCGCGAGCCGTAGCCCTTCGACACGCTCGCGAGGCGCGCCACGTCTTCGCCCGAGCGCGGCGGCTGACGAAACTCGAACTCGACCACCTTGCGGCTCTTGGGGGGCACCACGCGCTCGATCTTCTCGAGCTTCTTCACCCGCGACTGCACCTGCGCCGCGTGGCTCGCGCGGGCCTTGAAGCGCGCGATGAAGGCCTCCTCCTTGGCGAGCATCGCCTGCTGGCGCGCGTACTGCGCCTCCTGCTGCTGCGCCATGATCTCGCGCTGGCGCTCATAGAAGTCGTAGTTGCCCGTGAAGGTGGTGAGCTCGCCCGCGTCGATCTCCACGATCTTCGTCACGATGCGGTTCATAAACTCGCGATCGTGCGAGGTGATCATGAGGGCGCCGTCGAACTGCTTGAGAAAGCTTTCGAGCCAGAGAATGCTCTCGATGTCGAGGTGGTTGGTGGGCTCGTCGAGCAGCAGCGCGTCGGGGCGCATGAGCAGAATGCGCGCGAGGGCCACGCGCATCTTCCACCCGCCGGAGAGCTTGCCCACGTCGCCGGCCATCACCTCGGCGGCGAACCCCAGGCCCGTGAGAATCTCTTGCGCCTTGGCCTCGAGCGCGTACCCGTCGAGCTCTTCGAAGCGCGCCTGCGCGTGGCCGTAGCGCTCGATGATGGCCTCGAGGTCGTCGGCTTGCGCCGGGTCGGCCATGGCCTCTTCGATGCCGTGGAGCTCGTGCGCCGCGTCGGCCACGGCCCCCGCGCCCGCCATGGTCTCTTCGACCACGGTGCGCCCGCGCATCTCGCCCACGTCTTGCGAGAAGTAGCCCACCGACACCCCGCGGTCGATCGACACCTGGCCGCCGTCGGGCAGCTCCTCGCGCACGATCATGCGAAAGATGGTCGACTTGCCGCTGCCGTTGGGCCCCACGAGCCCCACCTTCTCGCCCTTGAACATCCCCATCGAGGCTTCAAGAAAGAGAATCTGCGCGCCGTGCTGCTTCGAAACCTGATCGAGTCGAATCACGCGCGTCGTATGCCCGACTCGGCCGCCGGTGTCTACGTGCGCGCGGCCTCGGCGCCCGCCGCGCGCAGCGTCGCCTCGTGGGCCTCGACCACCTGACGGAGGCGCTCCACCTCGCGGAGCATGAGGGCCACGAAGTCGCTCTCTTCGGCGGGCGCGCCGCGGCGGCACTGCTCCTCGCGGAGGTACTGCGCGGCGCCCTTGAGGGCCGCGAGGGGGTTCTTCACGTCGTGGGCGAACTGCGTGGCGAGGGCGCCCAGCGCGCACTCGCCGCGGAGGGAGCGGGCGCGGGGCGGCTTCGTGCGTGCGCGCCGACGGCGCAAGAGTCGTGTCGTTCTCCCCATCACGGGGCGTAGCTTACCACCGCGCGGGCGGTGTCAGGCCAGGTCTTCGCGCTTGCGCTTGGGCTTGAAGCTGATGCGCACGGGCACCGCTTCGAAGCCGAAGCGCTCGCGCAGCTGCGCCTGCATGTACCGCGAGTAGCTCGGGTGCACATACTCGGGGAAGTTGGTGACGGCGGCGAAGCGCGGCGGGTGCGTGCCCACCTGCGAGATGTAATAAATTCGCACGGCGCGGCCCGAGGCCGTGGGCGGCGGGTGCTTGTCGACCACCTCTTCGAAGAAGCGGTTGGCCTCGGCGGTGGGCACGCGCTTGCTGTGGGCGGCCCACGCGCGGTCAACCATCGAGAGGAGGCTGGTGGTGCCCTTGCCGCTCTTGGCCGAGAGCTTCATCACGGGGATCCACGTGGCGAAGGAGAGCTTCTTGTGGGCGTCGGCCACGGCCGCGCGCTCGACCTTGGCGTCGACCGAGTCGACCTTGTTGAGCCCCACCACGATGGCGCGGCCGCGCTCCTCGGCGAGGCTCACGAGGCGCAGGTCTTGATCGGCGAGGCCCTCGGCCACGTCGACGAGCACCACCACCACGTCGCAGCGCTCCATCGCGCGAATGGCCTGCATCACGCTGGTCATCTCGACGGGGGCCGACACCGAGCGCTTGCGCCGGATGCCCGCCGTGTCGACGAAGACGTACTGCTTGTCGCCGCGGGTCACCATGGTATCGATGGCGTCGCGTGTGGTGCCGGGCACCTCGGTCACCACGAGGCGCTCGCTCCCGAGGAGCTTGTTGATGAGCGAGCTCTTGCCCGCGTTGGGGCGGCCCACCACGGCGACGCGGGCGACGCCCTCGCCGATCACGGTGTCTTCGATGGGCGTGGCCGGGAGCCGCGCGTCGAGGGCGCCCTCGAGCTCCATCATCCCGCGGCCGTGCTGGGCGCTCACGGCGATGACGTTGTCGGCGCCCGCGCGGTAGAGGTCCGTGGCCTCCATGGCGCGCGCCACGCTGTCGGCCTTGTTGGCCACGTAGATCACGGGCCGGCCCGCGCGGCGCAGGAGCTTGAGCGCCTCGAGGTCGGCGTCGGTGAGGGCCGCGGTGGAGTCGGTGACGAAGAGCACCACGTCGGCCTCGGCGATGGCGAGGCGCACCTGGTCGCGCACGCCCACCATGACGGGGTCGTGGGTGTTGGGCTCGAAGCCGCCGGTGTCGACGAGCACGTACTGCTTGCCGCGCACCTCGGCGTCGGCATAGTGCCGGTCGCGCGTGACGCCGGGCTCGTCTTCGACGATGGCGAGGTGCTTGCCCACGAGGCGGTTGAAGAGGGTGCTCTTGCCCACGTTGGGGCGGCCCACGATGGCCACGAGGGGGCGGTGCCCGCGCGCGACGCGCGTCTCCGCGGGCGTGGAGAGGCGGTCTTCGCGGTTCATGATTTCCTCTTGGGCTTCTGCTTCTGTGACTGATAGCCGAAGCGGGCGAGGGCCTCGGACGAGCGCGTCCAGTCGGGGGTGACCTTCACCCAGAGCTCGAGGAACACCTGCTTGCCCAGGAGCTTCTCGACCTCGGCGCGCGCCCGCGAGCCCACCGCGCGGATGCGCTCGCCGCCGGCGCCCACGAGGATCTTCTTCTGCCCCGGCCGCTCGACGTGAATCGACGCCGTGATGCGCGGCACGGGTGCCTTCTCGTCGAACGCGTCGATCTCGACGGCGGTGACGTACGGCACCTCTTCGCCCGTCTCGGCGATGACGGCCTCGCGGATGCGCTCGGCCACGAAGAAGCGCTCGGGGCGGTCGGTGAGCGTGTCGTCGGGGTAGAGCGACGGCCCCTCGGGCATGAGCCCCACGAGGGTGCGAAGCAGCCGGTCGAGCCCGTCGCCCGTGGTGGCCGACACGGGGAAGATCTCGACGAACGCGCGCGCCTTGCCGTACGCGTCGAGCGCGGGCAAGAGGGCCTCCTTGGGGCGCACGCGATCGACCTTGTTGAGCGCGAGAATGACAGGGCTCTTGGTGTTGGCGAGGGCCGCGAGCACCTCGGCGTCGAGCGCGACGCCCTTCGCGCCGTCGGTGGCGTCGGCCACGTAGACCACGGCGTCGGCGTCGTCGGCGGCGGTGCGGGCCTCGCTGTTCATGTACTCGCCGAGGCGGCGGTGCGGGCGGTGAATGCCCGGCGTGTCGATAATCACGAGCTGGGCGTCGAGGCCGGCGGGGCGCGTCGCGACCGCGAGCACGCGATCGCGCGTGGTCTCGGGCTTGGGGGTTACAATCGAGAGGCTCTCGCCCACGAGGGCGTTGAGCAGGGTGCTCTTGCCCACGTTGGGGCGGCCCACGAGGGCCACCACGCCCGCGCGGTGCGCCGACGTGCTGCGGTCATTGATAGGTACGGTCATAAAGGGCGCGGGAGGATATACCTCTACGCCCCGCAGCGCACCTGCGGGGTTTCGTTACGCCGCGAAGGCGTGGTAGAGAGCCGCGCAACCATGCGGACGCTCCTTGTGCTTGTCTTCCTCTCGTTCGTCGCGTGCACCGTTCAGTCTACGGGCGCGCGCTGCGAGCAGAACGCCGACTGCAACGCGGCTTCGAGCGAAGTGTGCCGCCGCTGGTCGGACCCGTCGCAGGCCTGCGGCAACGACACGAGCTGCATCTGCTGCCCCGAGAACGCCGCCGCGGCCGCGCTCATCCCCGCCTGCGTGGGCATGCGCGTCACCGCCGACGCGGGCCCCACCGCCGACCGCTGAGGGCG
>CANMAT010000394.1 GCA_947494865.1 Deltaproteobacteria bacterium | reverse complement strand
TTGCCCGAGCCCGTGGGGCCCGTCACGAGCACGAGGCCCTTCGAAAGGTTGCAGAGCTCCATCACCTCGGACGACAGCCCGAGCTTCTCGGCGGGCACGATCTCGAAGGGGATGCGACGGAGCACCGCCCCGATGCCGTTGCGGTCTGCGAAGAGGTTCACCCGGTAGCGCGACAGCCCCACGATCTCGTAGGCGAAGTCGGTGTCGTTGCGCCGCGCGTACTCCTCGCGGTTTCGCGCGGGCGCGATGGGCAGCACGATGGAGCGCAGCACCGCGTCGGACAGCGGCGGCAGCGTCGCCTCGACGGGCTGCATCTCGCCGTGGAGGCGCATCATGGGCACCGCGCCCGTGGAGAGGTGCAGGTCGCGGGCGCCGCGCGCCGTCATGATCCGCAGGAGCCGGTCGATGCCCTGCGTCTCGCTCGGCGGGCCGGCGTTGACCGCCGACGGCGCGCCGATGGCCGCCGGGGGCGCGCTGCCGACGCGGGGGACGGCCGGCGACGAGAGGCCGCGCCCGATGCGCACCGCGGCGGTCTGCACGCCCGGCGCGAGCGCGAGGCGCCACGTGCTGGCGCCCGGCACCACCTCGACGGTCACCGGGCCCTGCGGGCTCTCATACACGAAGCGCGCAGAGCGCCCCCCGCGCAGGTCGGCGAAGTGCTGCGCCGAGGCCACCTCCTGCACCATCGCGGTGACCGCCGCATGGTCGAGCGTCTGGTTCGAGGTGCGCTCCGAACCAGCGACCCGAACCACTACCGGGGCATTCGAGATCGCCACGAGGCTCTCGGCCTGGAATCGCATCAGGTGCCCGACGAGCTTGTCGATCTGCTTCATGGCTCCGCCGCGCCGCCGCACGCCCGATCACAAACGCTCGGGGGGCGATCTGTATAACCCCTTTCGCCGCTCCCACGCGCAAAGAACCGCCACACTGCCCCTCCCCAATGCTTGCACACCGCGCGGGCGACGGTTGAAGGCCGAGGGCATTTCAGGCTAACTCCGCGCCCTCGAACGTCATGCAAGCCACACCCGCCATCCACGGTTACTCTCGCTCCGTCCGCGTCGTGCCTCCCGTAAAAGACGACGCGGCGTGGCGCGCCACCTTTGACCGCGCCGCCCGCGAGGAGCCGCGCTTCACCCGCGGCGTGCGCCACCTGCGCGACGACGTCGCCGCCACCCTCCGCAGGGTGGTGCCGTCCGACGCGCGGGTGCTCGAGGTGGGCTGCGGCCGCGGCGACGCGCTCGCCTCGCTGCCCAACGCCGTGCGCCACGGGCTCGACGCTTCATCCGCCGCCGTCGAGCGCGCCCGCGTCGATCACCCGGGCCTCGCCGTGACCGAGGGCGACGCGCTCACCTTTCAGAGCGACGAGCGCTACGACGCCATCGTGTGCGACCGCCTCGTGCACTCGACGCCCGACATCCAGATGCTGCTCGAGAACCTCGGCGCGCACCTCGCGCCGGGCGGGCGCGTGTACCTCACCTGCTACAACTACCTGTGGGAGCCCGCGCTGCGCGTGGCCGAGCGCCTGGGGCTCAAGTTCCCTACGCCCGAGAACAACTGGCTCTCCGAGTCGGACCTCGTGAACCTCTTCGACCTCGCCGACCTCGAGGTGGTGAAGTTCGAAGACCGCATGCTCATGCCCGTGCCCGTGCCCGTCGTGGCGGGCCTCGTGAACCGCTTTCTCTCGCCCCTCCCCCTCTTGCGCAACCTCACGGTGTACCGGCTCTACGTGCTGCGCCGCCGGTCGCACCCGCACGAGGCCCCTACGCCCGCGCCGCGCGTCTCGGTGGTGGTGCCCGCCCGCAACGAGGAGGGCAACGTGCCCAACATCGTGGCGCGCACCCCCGTGATGGGCCGCGAGACCGAGCTCATCTTCGTGGAGGGCGGCAGCAAAGACAACACGCGCGCCGCCATCGAGCAGGCCATCGCGGAGTACAAAGGGCCCCTCAAGCTGTCGTTCTATACGCAGACGGGCAAGGGCAAGGGCGACGCGGTGCGCGTGGGCTTCGCGCACGCCACGGGCGACATCTTGATGATCCTCGACGCCGACCTCACCGTGCCCCCCGAGGAGCTGCCCAAGTTCTACGACGTGATGGCGCAGGGCAAGACCGACTACGTCCACGGCACGCGGCTCGTGTACCCGATGGAGAGCGAGGCCATGCGCTTCCTCAACAAGCTGGGCAACATCGGGTTTTCGAAGCTGTTCACGTTTCTGCTCAACCAGCCCCTCAAAGACACGCTCTGCGGCACCAAGGTGGTGTGGGCCCGCGATTGGCAGCGCATCTCCGACAACCGCAAGCACTTCGGCGACTTCGACCCCTTCGGCGACTTCGACCTCATCTTCGGCGCCGCGCGGCTCAACCTGAAGATCCTCGAGATTCCCATTCGGTACCGCGACCGCACCTACGGCGAGACGAACATCTCGCGCTTCCGCCACGGGTTCATGCTGCTTCAGATGTCGGCCGTGGCCGCGACGAAGCTCAAGTTCGTGTAGCGTTCGAGCGTGGTACATCGCCTGATGGGAGCGCGGTTCGTGGGTTGCGCGGCGGTCGTCGCGCTCGCGGCGGGCTGCGGCGAGGCCGCTCCCGTCGAGGCGACGGACGCCTCGCTCGACGCGATCGCCGACGCGGTGGCCGACGCGCCCGTCGACGTTGCGCTCCCGCCCGCTCCCCTCACGGTGCGCGCGGTCTCGTGGAACGCCGCCGACGCCGACCCCGGCGCCGTCTCCGCGGTGGCCGAGCCCGACGGCCTCGTGGTGCTCTTCGGCCAGCGCGGGATGCAGGTGCTCGCGGGCGGCGCCGTCACCGCGACGGACGCGCTGGTGACGACGTGGCGCGCCGCGGGGGTGGTGCCCGCGGGCGACGGCAGCGCGACGCCGTGGACGCTCGGCGTCGACGCGATGGGCCGCGTGTGGCGCGTGCGCGATCGCATGCGCCTCGAAGAGGTGACCGCGCGCTACGCCCTCGCGATGCGCCCCGTGCGCTCGCTCGCGGTGCTGTCGAACAACCGCGTGGCCTTCGGCTACGAGGGCGGCCTCGCCGTGGCCGACGGCATGCGCGTCACCGTGTGGAGCGAGCCCGCCTTCGCCTCCCTCGTCGGCGCGGGCGCGCGCGTCGCGGCGCGCACCGACGCGGGCGTGCGGGTGTTCGAACCCGCCACCGCGCGCCTCGTCGAGTACACCCTCGCGGGCGTCACGGGCGTGGCCTTCGACGCCGCGCAGCGCCTCGTGGTCACCACCGGCGACGCGCTCTACGCCGAGAGCGCCGCGGGGCTCCTCGAGGCGCGCGCGACGGGCGCCCCCGCGCTGCGTGAGCTCGTGCGCTCGGGCGACCGCGTGTGGCTCGTCGCCGGCGCGCAGCTCGCCGCGTGGGACGGCCGCGAGATTCACACCGCGCCCGACGTGACCGTGCCCGCCGACGCGCGGCTGCTCTCGTCGCCGAGCGGCGACGTGTGGGCGCTCGCGAGCGGTCGCCTCGCGCGCTACAGCGCCGTCGACTCGCCCGACCTGCGCCTGTGGGAAGAGACCGTGCGCCCCGTGTTCGCGCGGCGCTGCGTCCCCTGCCACCTCGCGGGCGGCAGCGGCAACCTCGACCTCACCACGTACGCGAGCTGGCAGATGGGGCGGGCGAACATTCGCACGCGCGCCCTCGCCGAGCGCTCGATGCCCCCTCCCCCGGCCACCCTCACCGACGACGAGCGCGCCGCCCTCGCCCGCTGGCTCGACTTCGACGGCGGCGCCCCCGACGCGGGCCCCGTCGACGCCACCGTCGACGCGCGCGCCGACGTGGCCGCCGATGCGCGCCTCGACGCGGGTAGCGACGTCCGCGACGCGACGATCGACGCGCGGGCCGACGCGGCCGCCGACGTGCGCGACGCGACGATCGACGCGCGGGTCGACGCGGCCACCGACGCGCGCGCCGACACCGCCGTCGATGCGCGGGTCGATGCGAGCGCCGACGCGGGCGCGGTCACCTTCGCGGCCGTGAACGCCATCTTTCAGCGCGCGTGCGTTCGATGCCACGGGGCCTCGGGCTCCCTCGACCTCGGCGCGGCGACCGCGTACTCCGCGCTCGTGGGCCGCCCCACCATCGGCGCCACCTGCGCGGGCGGAGGCCGCGTGCGCGTCGTCGCCGGCGACCCCGCGCGCAGCGAGCTGTACCTGAAGATCGCGGGCACTCCCTCGTGCGGCGCGGCCATGCCCCGCGGCGGCCCCGCGCTCCCCGCGGCCGACGTCGACACCGTGCGCCGGTGGATCGTCGGCGGCGCCCCGCGCTGAGCGGCGCGGCACCGGTGCTGCTCCACCTCGGCGCGCATCAAGAGACCTCACGCGATGCCCTTTCTGCTCGACGTACGCGTTCGCACGATCTCGTACTTCGGAATGCTCCTGCCGCTGGTGCTGCTGTCGTTGCTGGGGCGCGGCATGGCGGCGTTTGCGTCTCCGATGGGCGCGGGGCTCCTGGCTGTACTGCTCATCGCGGCAGGCGCGATGGTCGAAGACCGCGGCGGCGTCGCCCGCATTCGCGCGGGAGCGGCGCTGCGCGCCCTCGCGCCGTTGGTGCTCCTCGCCGGGTGCGTGGCCGCGGCGACGGGCTCGCGGCACGCCGGGTTGGCGCGGGCCCCGGTGTGGTCGTTCGCGGCCGTCGCGGCGATGCTCGCGCACATCGGCTACTGCGGGTGGCGCGACCTCGCGGTGGCGCGCGACCCGCGCGACGGACAGCGTGTGCGCTTCGAGGGCTTCGACGACACCGCGCTGCGCATGCGCGTGCGAAGCGGCGACGTGGTGATTCCGCTCGACGCGGTGCGAGGGGCGGAGCGCGTTCGGCTGCAGCGCGGGTTCGTGGTGTTGCTGCGCCTCGCGAGCCGCGAGCGCATCGGGGGTGACGCCGCGGCGCTGCCGTGGGCGGCGCGCGATCCGGTGACGCTCGTGCTCGACGAGCACCAGCTCGGCCTCGACGCCGACGTGTTCGCGCGCGAGGCGCTCGAGCGCGCCGAGCGAACGGGGCGCTACCGCT
>CANMAT010000393.1 GCA_947494865.1 Deltaproteobacteria bacterium | reverse complement strand
CGCGACGTTGACGAGGAGCTCGTGCTCACCACCGCCGAGCCCATCGCCGCGGGGCGCGCGCGCATCGACCTGCGCTTCACCGGGAGCTTCTCGCCCGAGCTCCGCGGGGCCTTTCGCGTGCGCGCGGGCGACGACTGGTACGCCTTCTCGGACTTCGAACCCACCGACGCGCGCCGGGCCTTCCCCTGCTTCGACGAGCCGTCGTTCAAGGTGCCCTTCGACGTCACCGTGACCACCCCCGAGGGCATGACCGCCCTCGCCAACATGCCCGAAGGCACACACACCGACGACGCCGCCGCGCACACCCGCACGGTGCGCTTCGCCACCACGCCGCCGGTGCCCACGTACCTCGTCTCCTTCGCGGCGGGGCCCTTCGAGTTCTTCGAAGGCCCGCGCACGCCGGTGCCCGTGCGCGTCGCCACCGTGCGCGGGCGCGCGCAGCTCGGGCGCCTCGCCGCCGAGACCGCCGCGGCGCACCTCGCCATTCTCGGCGACTACTTCGCGCGGCCGTACCCGTACCCCAAGCTCGACCTCGTGGCCGTGCCCGACTTTCTCCCCGGCGCGATGGAGAACCCGGGGCTCATCACCTTTCGCGACGCGGCGCTGCTGCTCGACCCCGCGCAGGCCCCCTCGCGGTCGAAGTACTACATGTACTCGATCGTCGCGCACGAGCTCGCGCACCAGTGGTTCGGCAACCTCGTCACCATGGCCTGGTGGAACGACCTGTGGCTCAACGAGGGCTTCGCCACCTGGGCGGCCTCGCGCGTGATGCACACCTGGCGCCCCGAGCTCGGCGCGCGCATCGACGCCGCGAGCAGCGCGGCCTGGGCCCGCGAGGCCGACGGCCTCGAGAGCGCCCACGCCATTCGCGTGCCCGTCACCACCACGAGCCAGGCGATGGAGTCGTTCGACGCCACCACCTACAACAAGGGCGCGGCGCTCCTCGCGATGCTCGAGGCCTACCTCGGCGAAGACCGCTTCCGCGACGGCGTGCGCGCGTACCTCAACGCCCACGCGTGGGGCAACGCGACGGCCGACGACCTGTTGAGCGCCCTCTCGACCGCGGCCTCGCGCGACGTCGCCCCGGTCGCGCAGAGCTTCCTCGACCAGGCGGGCGTGCCCGTCGTCGACGCCTCGCTCGCGTGCGCCCCGGGCGCCGTCGCGCGCCTCACGCTGCGGCAGTCGCGCTTCACCAGCGACCGTGCGGCACAGGGCGACGCCGCGCGCTGGACGATCCCCGTGTGCGTGCGCTACCCCGTGGGCGCCGAGGTGCGCGAGCGCTGCGTGGTGCTCTCCGACGCCGAGCACGCCGAGGCCCTCGACGCGCCCGCCGGGCAGTGCCCCGCGTGGCTCAACCCAAACGCCGCGGCGCGCGGGTACTACTGGTACCGCCTCGCGCCCGAGGCGACGCGCGCGCTCGTCGCGTCACCGACGATCCTCTCCGCCGTGGAGAAGCTCGACATGCTCGCCAACCTCGACGCCCTCTTGCGCGCGGGCTCCGTCGACGCGGCGGCCTACCTCGACGCGCTCGCTCGCCTCGCGGTCGACGGCGACCCCTACGTGGCCGAGCGCGCGCGGGGGCGGCTCACCGACGTGGAGCGCACCATGGTGACCGACGCCTCGCGGCCGGCCTTTCGCGCGTGGGTGCTGCGGCTCATCGGCGCGCCGACGCGCGCGCTGGGCTTCTCCGCCGGGCCCAACGACGACGAGGCGCGCAAGAACCTCCGGCGCACCTCGCTCTCGGTGCTCGGCGCGCTCACCGACGACCCGTGGGTGCGCAGTGAGGCCGAGGCCGCCGCGACGCGCTGGCTCGCCGACCCGCGCTCCGTCGACGGAGACACCGCCGCCGTGGCGCTCCCCATCGCATCGCGCTGGGCTGGCGCGGCCCGCTTCGACGCGCTGCGTACGGCCCTCGACCGCGCCACGAACACCCCGCAAGAGCGCGCCATCATTCTGCACGCGATGGTGAGCTTCGACGACCTCGCGCTCGTGCGCCGCGCCTACGAGCTGGTGCTCACCGACGCGATTCGCCTGCAAGACCTCCGCGTGGTGTTCGGCCGCGCGGGGGCCACGCCCGCGGCGCGCGCGCTGCTCCTCGACTGGGGCCGCGCGCGCTACGACGCGCTGAGCGCGAAGCTCGGGCGCCACACGCGCTCGCTCGTGGGCGCGCTCGGCGGCCGCTGCGACGAGGCCTCCATTCGCGAGGGCGAAGACTTTCTGCGCGCCCGCGTCGGCGAGATGGAGGGCGTCGCGCGGAGCCTCCGTCAGGCCGGCGAGGTCGCGCGCCAGTGCGTCGCCGTGCGCGGCCGCGAGGCCGAGCGCGCCGCGGCCGTGTTCTCTCGGCGATAGCGCCCCCACATCCCGTCATGATGGCACCCGCGCCCCCCGCAAGGGCTATCGGAACACGTTCGGGTGCCGCTTGCGCCCCCCGCAAGGGCCATCGGAACACGTTCGGGTGCCGCTTGCGCCCCCCGCAAGGGCCATCGGAACACGTTCGGGTGCCGCTTGCGCCCCCCGCAAGGGCCACCCGATCACGGCCAGACGAAGACGCGCGCCTCGCCCCAGCGGCGAATCATGCGTTGCAGGTGGTCGAGCAGCACCTGACGGCGGTGCGTGAAGGCCGGGTACGTGGCGTCGGGGAGCAGCCGGTCGCGGGCGCTCGGGTCGCGCTCGACCTCGGCGCGCAGCGCGTCGGCGGTGGTGCGCTGAATGCCCTCGTACAGCGAGCGCGGGAGCCGGCGAATGAACGACGGCCCTCCCACGGTGAGCAGCACGCGCGCCTGCCACCCGGCGTCGTTGTCGCGAAACACGAGCTGACCGCCACCGTCGACGGGGATGTTGCAGCAGTTCCAGCGGTCGTAGTTGCCCATGAGAAAATCGAACACGAGGAGCTCGGCGATCTGCCGCGCGCGCTCGCGCTTCTCGTCGGGAATGGTGCGCTCGGGGTTCATCCACCCGACCCACTCGTGGTGGGCGGGGTTGATGTGCAGCTCCTCGCCGTGCAGGTCGTTGAGCCACACGCTCGCCGAGCCCGACACCATGCCGTCGCGGCCTTCGATGAGCGACGAGCGGTGCGCGAGGCGGCCGAAGTCGCGCAGCGCGATGCGCCGCCCCACCACGGGCGGAACGCGGTTCTCGATGCCCAGGAGCCGCGCGAGGCGGTACGAGGCGATCTCGCTGCGCCACCACTGCTCCTGCCCGGGGCGCGCGGGCTTGAACCCGATCTCGACGCCCCCTTCGAGCTCGACGCGATACACGATCGCGGTGCTCTGATGGCGCGAGATCACGCGCACCACGGGCCGCGTGGCCATGAGCTCGAGCCACTCGTCTTCGGAGCGGCCGCGGTACATGCGCACGTGCGCCGCGGGGGCTGCGGGCGCGACGGGGGCCTCGACCGCCGACGCGTCAGCGGCGACGGGCGCGGCGGCGTCGGGGCTCTCTCTCACCGCCGGCGTCGGGGGCACATCGGGCGCGGGCTGCGCGACCGGCGCGGGCGCCACCTGCGGAGCGGGAGCGGGCTGCGCGCTGCATGCGGCGACGAGGGCGAGGGTCAACGGGAGGCGTGCGGGGCGGAGCATCGGCGTGCGTGTCTGTGCCTCCGCGCGGGCGCTGCGGGCAAGTTACCCGCGGGGTTGCCTCAATGGAGCAGGTCGAGCGTCTCGAGCACGCTGCCGTCGGTGCGGCGGGCCGTCCACGTGAGGCGCGTGGGCGAGGCCGTGAGCACCCCGTAGCCGTGCGTGGAGCTGCGCGTGATGATCCACGGCGCGCGGCGTCCGAACTCGTAGAGGGGCGCTCCGCCGCCGCCGTACGTGAGGTAGCGGGTGCCCGCCTCGGGGCCCACCACCTGGCCCACCGAGTCGCCGTCGCCGCCGCGGAGGGGGCGCGTCGACTCGTAGCTGTGCACGTGCCCCGCGATGTCGAGGTTGACGTGCAAGAGGTCGAAGAGGGGCGCCCACGCGCCGCGGATCTCGACGTTCGAACTGTGCGCCGACGAGGTGGTGTACATCGGCTGGTGGTGCACGGTGACCACGTAGGGGGTGCGCGCGCGGTCGATGCGCCCGAGCGACTCTCGCAGAAAGGCGGCCTGCGCCACGGTGATGTCGCTCGTGGTGGCCACGGTGTCGTTGAGGGCCACGATGCGGAGCGGGCCGTACGTGAGCGCGTACCACTGCTCGACGCCGCGCGGGCCGCCGTGGTCGGGCAGCGCGAGCTGGGCGAAGTACGGCTCGGCGAGGCCCTCGTGGTTGCCGTGCGTCCACACGGTGGGGAGCGTGGCCCAGAGCTCGGGCGACGCTTCGAAGAGCTCGTCCCACTCCGACTGGTGGGTGCCGCGCGCGACGGCGTCGCCCGACAAGATGAGCAGGTCGGCGCCCTCGGTCATGGCGCGCCGCGCGACGTTCGACCACACCGTGAGGTTGGTGCGCGAGTCGCCCGCCACGATGGCCGTCACCTCGGAGGGCCCCGACGGGGCCGTGACAAAATGGTAGCGCGCCGAGCGCGCGCCGGGCCCGCGGCCGCCCACGTCGTAGTGGTAGGTGTGGCCGGGCTCGAGCCCGCAGATGTGCACCTCGTGCTGGCGTCGCCACGGGGCGCCCGGATACCAGAACGAGAAGCCCTTCGCGGTGTGGTCGAGGGCGCTCTCGCGCTCGCCGAAGCGCACCTCGGTGGAGAGGGTGTCGCTGTCGGTGCTCCACTGCACGACCACCGAGGTGCTCGGGTCGCCCGCGAAGGTGAGGTGCAGGTTGCGAGGGCGCGGCGCGGCCCCGGCGCGGTCGTCGTGAAACTGCGCGCGGGTGACGGCGGGGCTCACCCGGCGCACCTGATAGGGGCAGCGGTAGGGGCGATACGGAAACCACACAGCGCCGCTCTCGATGGAGGGCTGCCAGTCGGGCGGCCCTCCGCGCGGCGACCCGGGCTCCACGGCGGGGCGCTCGACGGGGGGCCGGTCCATCGGCGCGGCGTCGAGGCGGCCGGCGTCGAGGCGGCCGGCGTCGAGGCGGCCGGCGTCGAGGCG
>CANMAT010000392.1 GCA_947494865.1 Deltaproteobacteria bacterium | reverse complement strand
GTGATGGTCGGCGACGCGAGGCGCGTGAGGAGCGAGTCCCAGTCGACGAGCACGGCGCGCGCGTGATGGGCGCGCCACACCCACGAGGGGCCGAAGCGCCGCGCGATGGCCGCGTCGAGCCAGTCGATGGAGCCCGGGTCGTCGAGGGCGTTGCGGAGCTCCACCACCTGCTGCGGGTCGGTGAGCGCGTCGAGCAGAATCTCGAGGAGCGCGACGCGGTCTTCCCACCAGCGCAGCTCGCAGCGCGCGAGCGCCTCGCGCCAGACGGCGAGCCCGCTCTGCCAGCTCGGGCCGCGCGCCGCGAGCCGCTCGCGCCACAGGAGCCTCCGCACGCTGCGCGGGAGCTGCGACGTCGACGCGCACACGCGGCTCGACGGCCCCCCCGCCACCGAGACGGCCTCGTACGCGAACGACCGCTGCACCGTGCCCGGCGTGGCGCCCAGGAGCGCGGGCGCGGGCACCGTGACGCCCTGCACCGCGCGACGGATGCAGCCCTCGGTCTCGGCGTCGCCCATCGACGACGAGTACACCGTGGCGTCGACCACGCGGCCCTCGGCGTCGACGGTGGCAGACACGCTCACTGTGCCCCCGAGGCCGGGGCGCAGCGCGCGCTTGTGATCGACGCACGCGCGCGCCGCAGGCTCGGCCGCCGCGAGCGCGGCAGCGAGCGCCGACTGACCGCCGATGCCCCTGCCCTCACCCGCGCGATGCGGCTGCCAGCCAGAGTCGTCGTCGACGGCGATGGAGACCTCGCGCGAGCCTCCGACGGTCTGCACGCCGCGGGCTCCGAGGCGCTGCGCGACGCCGAGCTGCGGGAGCGTGCGCTCCACGTCGTCGCCGGGCCATGGGCTGTCGGCGAGGGCGAAGCCGCCCGCCGCGAAGGAGCCCTCGACGGCACCCACCACGAGCGCCGACACGGGGGTTACGACACCGTAACGTGCGCCGAGCTCGGCCACCGAGGCGCGCCCTCCGCCCGCGAGCGTGAGGGCGTCGATGCGCGCGTGGGCCCAGCGGCGCGCCAGGTCGCCGCCGTCGCTCACGTCGCGCGGGTCGAGCTTGAGCGTCCACCGGTGCGCGGTGGCGCCCTCGCGGGCGTCGATGGTGACCTCGCTCGGCGCCGAACGGCCCGTGAGCTCTCCCACGACGCGCAGCGGATCGCCCGCCACCCAGGCGCGCACACGCGACGGCAGCGGGTGCGACACGCGGTCGCCGAGGTTCACCCGCACGTCGCGCAGACACGGTCGAAGCGCGTGGGCGCACACGCGATGCGCGGCGGCGACGGCCTCGGACTGATCCTCGACGCGCACGGTCATGCCGCCGTCGTCGGTGAGCGGGCGCAGCACCTCGGGGTGGCTCGACGCGCCCAGCGCGATGACGTAGAGCCGCAGGTCGGGCGCCTGCCTCGCGGTCTCGTCGGCGAGGCGCGCGGGGTCGAGCGCGCCCACCGTGGGCGTCGCGTCGCCGAGGTACACCACCGCGCCGTTGCGCGCGGGGTCGAGCGTCGCGCGCGCGTCGACGATCATGCGCCCGAGGTCGCTCGCGCCGCCCGCGCGGGCGTGCGCGATGGCGTCGAGGATGGCCTCGCGGCGCGCGTCGGAGACGGCCTCCATGCGGCCCGCGGCGCCCTCCACGGGGCGGCCGCCGAGGTCGCCGAGGAGGAGCGCCACGCGGTCGCCGGGCCCCACCTGACGGAGCATCGCGTCGACGGCGGCCCGCGCGATCTCGAGCGACGCGGGGTCCGTCGCGGCCGACTCGTCGAGCACGATCGCGAGGTCGGTGCCGCGCGACGCGGGCGCCGGGAGCGAGAGGTCGACCATGAGGTGACGGTAGCCGTCGATGCCCGCGCCCTCGCTCCTCCACGCGCGCGCCGAGGGTGCCGCGGCGGGCTTCGCGTCGGCGAGGTCGATCACGATGTCGCCGCGCGGGCGCCAGTCGCTGCGGCGCATGCGCACGTGCTGGTCGGGCTCGAGGCGCGCGCCCTCGGGCGACCGCACCGCGCGCGCGCCCGCGCGCGACGCGTCGACGTCGAGCACGAACTCGCCCACGATCTGCGGGCTCACCGGATCGCCTACGGGATAGACGTACGCGCGCTGCGCGCCGTCGCGCGAGAGCCACTCGACGTAGGTGATCTCCGTGCGCGTGCTGTCGCCCGGCGAGAGCGCTCCGAGGCTCGCGTACACCTCGCCCGAGGGCGACGCGAGGAGGCCCGGGAGCCCGCCGCCGCGCGACCGCGACGCGACCGTGCCCGGCTGCGCGGTGACCCACGCCTCGTTCTGCTCGACGCGAAACTGCGCCACCACGGCCCCGTCGGGCACGCGCAGCCGGTACTCGACAGGCGCGGCCCGCTCGCTGCCGTTGAAGAAGCGCTGCTGCACGGTGGTGACGGCCATGTCGCCCGTGATGCGCACGCTCACGCGGTGCTCGTTGATCGCGAGGGGGTTGGGCGCCTCGCCGTCGGTCACGTGGGCCACCATGCGGCCCGCGCCGACGGACCCACGGCGCGACACGCCCTGCGGCGACGCCGCGCCGCCCGTCCAGTCGTCCCACACGCCCGCGGGGTGCACCGCGAGGGTCCCGTCGCCCTCGAGCGACTCGCCCTGCGCGAGCTGCCCCTGACGGCTGCCCTGCTGGTACGAGACCTCGCCGCGCACCGCGATCACCCGCGCGCCGCGCGCGCCCTCGACGCCGCGCTCGACCGCGAGGGCCGCGTCGGCGAGGCGAATCACCGCGTCGGGCCCCACGCCGAACGCTCGCTCGCCGTCGCCCCACGACGACACGAACACCCGGCCCCGCTCGACGCGCGCGCGCCCGTCGGCGAACACCACCTCGCTGTCGCCCGCGACGCGCAGTTCGAGGCCGTCGTCGGTGCGCACCACGGCGCGTCCCTCGGGGGCGGTGCGCACGCGCCCCGCGACCTCGACGCGGCCCGCGCGCACCACGGGGACGCTCCCCGCGGCGCCGGTGACCTCGACGCCGGGGTGCAGCGACTCGACGGTGGCGCAGGTCGCCGCGCCCGCCGTCAGGGGCTTTCGATCACACGCGGCGACGGTGACCATCACGGCCGGAACGATCCATCCGTAGGCCCTCATCGCACACCTCCGCGCGTAGCGCTGACAGCGACCGCCGGCGTCGCAGCGATCGGCCGCGCGGTGAGCGCTCCGTCGCGCGCGTCGAACGCGAAGCGCGGGTGCTCGGGGTCGAACGCCACGCGCTGTCGCGACACGCGCTCGCGCGCCGTGCCCTCGTCCCAGATCACAATCACTTCGGCGCTGCCGCGGGGCCTCCCGCCGCCGCCCCGCCGCACCTCGACCTGCAGCGCGCCGGGGTCGTCGGCCCACACCGACGTCTCGACGGGGACGAGCGCGGCCACGAGGTCCGCCCGATGCGCGGGCTCGTTGGCGTTCGACACCCAAAGCTCGGCCTCGTCGTCGGGGTGCGCCCAGCGGAGCACCACGCGCACCGCGCCGGCGCTGCGCGCCGCGGGGCTGCGGCGCCAGCGAGATCGCAGCGCGGTGAGCGTCGCGGGGGCCGCGGCCGCCTCGGTGCCCGCGAGGGCGAGCTCCGTCGAGATCCACGCGGCGGCGGCCTCGGAGACCGTCCCCGCGGCGCCCGGCGCGGTCTGCGTGGTGACGCGCTCGGCCAGGCGCAGGGCCTCGTCGAAGCGGCCCGCCGCGCGCGCGGCCCACGCGAGGCGGAGGAGGATCTCCGGCGCGTCGTTGAGCTGCGCCGCGAGCGTCTGAAACTGCCGGTACGCCTCGTCGGCCCAGCCGTGGGCGAGCGCGATGTCACCGAGGCGTCGACGGGCCCACGGGTCGTCGGGCGCAAACTCGACGATCTCGCTGAAGGTGCGGCGCGCCTCGGCCTCGTCGCCGATGGTGAGCAGCGCCTCGCCCACGGCGGTGCGCACGCGCGCGTCGGTGCGCGGGTCTTCGCGCAGGCGCCCCGCGGTGCGGCGCACCTCGGCGGCGTCGTTCACCGCGGCCGCGGCGTCGAGCACGAGGAGCGTGAGCTCGAGGTCGTCGGGGAAGCGCCGCGCGAGCAGCCGCAGCACGTTGAGCCGCTCCTGGGCGGAGGCCGCGTGCGCGAGCGCCGCGGTGAGCGTCTCGGCGTCGAGGCGGGCGAGGCCGAGCGACGCGGCGCGCGCGAGCTCGCCGGTGCGCGCGAGGGTGCGCAGCAGAACGTCGCGCACCCAGGCGCGGGCCCCGGGCTCGTTGCGAAAGCCTTGGTAGAGCGCGAGCTGCCCGTCGACGGTGGTCACCTCGGCCACGATGAGCCGCAGGAGCGCCACGCGGTCGGGCCACGCGGGGAGCTCGCACGCACGCTTCGCGTCGCCCCAGACGCGCACGGCGCCCGACGCGCCGCGGCTCCTGTCGAGGCGCTCGCGCCACAGGGGCACGCGGTCGCCGAGGGTCACCGCCGCGGCGTCGCTGCACCGCGAGAGCACCCGCGCCGCGGCCTGCGCCGCGCTGCGGTTGCCCGCGCGGTCGAGGTCGCCCACGCGCCCCTCGTCGCCCCACCGACCGGTGCGCGCGCCCGCCTGCGCCGCGTCGGGGAGAGCGTTCGCGGCCTCTTCGGTGACGACGAGGTCGATCTCGTCGCTGCTCGCGCGGCCGAGCGCGGGGCGCTCGCGATCCAGGGTACGAGGCCGCGGGCGCGCGATGGCCCGCGTGGCGTCGCGCGCGCTGTGGCGCAACGCGTCGCCGTCGTAGCCGCCGCCTCCCGACCCCGGCTGGCTCGTCGCGCGGGGCGCGCGCACCGTCGCCGACTGCTCGACGGGCGACGGCGCAGCGGCCGCAACCTCGGGCTCGGCAGGGGGAGGCGCCTCGACGGCGGGCGCCGGCTGCGGCGGCGGCGCGGGCGCGTTCGTCACGCCGGTGAGCCCGTCGGCGACGGCGCCCGACGGCTGCTCGGCTTGATCGACGGCCTCGGCGTTCGCTGCGGCCCCGGGGCCGCGCACGGCATAGCGGTTGTTGGACTCGCGCCGCCGGTCGCCCGCCCCGCGTGCGCGCTCGCCT
>CANMAT010000391.1 GCA_947494865.1 Deltaproteobacteria bacterium | reverse complement strand
GCCCCGCCGCGTCGTCGCGCCAGCGCCCCCCGCGGGCTCCACCGACGCGCGAATGCCCGTGCTGCGGCTCGCGCTCCCGTCGCTGCGCGCCTGCGCCGCGCAGCCGCCGCGGTACGTGGGCAACGTCAGCGCTACGGTGTTCTTCGATGTGCGCGGTCGCGTGCGCGAGACGCAGCTTCAGGCGCCGTCGCCGGTCACCGTCCACGGTGCGTGCATTCGCCGCGCGCTCGGTCAGCTCGTAGTCCCCACCGCTGCGAACTCGGCGGTGCCGATGTTCTACACGTTCAACTGACGGAGGCCTCGCCACGCGGCGGCGAGCAGGTCGGCGGCGCGATCGATCTGCGCGGCGTCGTTGAGACGCCCCGTCGAGAGGCGCACGGAGCTCAGCGCCTCGGACGGCGCGACCCCCATCGCGAGGATCACCGCCGATGCGGTCTCGCCCTCGGCGTGGCAGGCGGACCCTGTCGAGGCCGCGACCTCGGGCACCGCGGAGAGCAGCGCGGTGCCGCTCACGCCGGGGAAGCGTACGTTGAGGGTGTTGGGGAGCCGCTCGACGGGGTGACCGTTGAGCGCGAGTCCGGGCACCGCCGCGCGGAGCCGCTCCCACAGGCGATCGCGCAGCGCGGCGGCCGCGGACGACGTCGCTTCGAGGGAGCGCTCGGCGACCTCGCACGCGACGCCGAGGCCCACGATCGACGCGACGTTCTCGGTGCCCGGACGCAGCCCTCGCTCGTGCCCTGCGCCGCGCGCGAAGGGGGCGATAGCGGTGCCCGTTCGCACGTAGAGCGCGCCGACTCCCTTCGGCGCGTAGAGCTTGTGCCCGGCGACCGAGACGAGGTCGGCGCCGAGCGCGTCGACGCGCACGCTCACCTTGCCGATCGACTGCGCCGCGTCGACGTGCAGCACCGCGCCGAGCGAGCGGGCGACGGCCGCCATGGCGGCCACGGGCTGCAGCACGCCGGTCTCGTTGTTGGCGTGCATCACCGAGACGAGCGACGTGTCGGCGTCGATGGCCTCG
The DNA here is from genome assembly GCA_947494865.1 of Deltaproteobacteria bacterium. Lineage (GTDB taxonomy): Bacteria > Myxococcota_A > Polyangia > Polyangiales > CAISKJ01. The sequence continues at coordinate 4,001 of CANMAT010000391.1, read as the reverse complement.
AGGAGCGCGTCGAGGCGCGCGCGGCCGTGGGCGTCGACGGCGAGGCGCGTCACGCGGTGGCCGCGCGCCTCGAGCCACCCGCACGGCGCCAGCGTGGCGGGGTGCTCGATGGCGGTGGTGATCACGTGGCGGCGCGCGGGCGTGGCCTCGACGACGCCGCGGATGGCGAGGTTGCTCGCCTCGGTGCCCCCCGACGTGAAGAACACCTCGGCGCCCTCGCAGCCGAGCAGAGAGGCGACGCGCTCCCGCGCGGTGTCGACAGCTTCGCGAGCGCGGCGGCCATAGATGTGCGCGCTCGAAGGGTTGCCGAAGTGCTCGCGGAGGTGCGGGAGCATCGCGTCGACCACCGCAGGGAGCAGCGGCGTCGTCGCGTTGTGATCGAGGTAGATCGGGTCGCGCATGAGGGCGCGACGATAGGTCAGCGCGCGCGGGCGGAGGAAGCGATCACGACGTCTCGCCGTCGTCCGAGCGAATCTCGGTGGTCACCAGGTCGAGGAGCTCGGTCGCGAAGGTCACCATTTCGGCGCGTGAGTATCCCGATCGCTTGAGCTCCTTGAGCACGGAGCGCGCGACCACGCGCAGAGCGCGCTGCGTCGCAGTGAGAGATCGCTCGTTCAGTTCCTCTCCAAACGCCATCACAGTACCGCCTTCTGGTATCGCCGCGCGCCACCCGCCGTGCGCCGCGTCGCTGCGTGGTCTCAACGCAGGGCACATGCCAGACAGCGCGCGCGTTCGAGACGCCGCACTTTGCAGGAGAATCGAGCGCACCTCCCCCGCCGGGTGCGTAGCGCGCTTCGCGAAAGGGAGCCGTTCACTGCGTAAGCGCTTTCGCGCGCGCGAACCCCGCGAGCGCTGTTCTTTGCTCCTTCGTGACGAAAACTGGCCCGTCGATGAGCGACGGTGCTACGCGCGAACACGCGATGCGACGATGGAAGTTGAGCCTGCTGCTCAGCATCGCGGGCGCCTGGGCGGCCTACCCCCTGGTGACCGCGCAGCCGCGTCGTCACGGCGCATCGGCCGCTTCTTCAGGCGAGCGTCCGCGGGCCCCCGTCGACGCATCCGCGCCAGCCCCTGACGCCACGGTGACGCGCGCCGACGCGTCGGTGACGCGCGCCCCGCGCGAGCGCAGCGGAGCGCGCGCCGAGCGACCGCGCCCCCTGCTGCGCGCGGTGCCATCGCCTACGCAGTCGCAGCGCTGCGTGACGCTCACCCACGGCGACCGCGACGGCCGCTGGGTGCACCCCGACGACGTGCTGCCGCCGCTGGGCTTCGTCGACGGCGACGACCTGCTCACGATCGTCAACCGTTCGCCGCGCTTTGTGCTGTCTCCCGACTACGCGCCCGACGACCTCATCGAGATCGAGACCGGGGAGCCCCACACCGCCGATGAGTGCACGCCCGCGCACCGACACTGCCTGCGCCGCGAGGCCGCGGAGTCGCTGCGGCTCATGCTCGAGTCAATGGCCGCCACGGGTCACGTGGGGCACGTTCACTCGGCGTTTCGATCGTTCGGCAGGCAGTGCGAGGTGTTTCGCGGGTGGAGCCGCTCGACGGGGCAAGACTTCTGTCGCGCCACCACATCGAGCGCCATCGCGGGGCACTCGCAGCACCAGCTCGGCACCGCGATCGACCTCTTTACCCGCGACTGGGCCAACCGCGGCGAGATGATGCGCGCGGGCTTCGGCTGCACGCCCGCGGGCCGTTGGATCGCCGAGCACGCATGGGAGTTCGGCTACGTGCTCCCCTACCCCATGCCCCTCGCCGAGCGCGTGCAGGGCTCGATCTGCCGACACCACGGCGCCGAGGGCCCCATCGATCCGCGCACGGGCTACCGCTATGAGCCCTGGCACCTGCGCTTCATCGGCGTCGAGGCAGCCGCGCGCTTTCACCGCGCGTGGGCCGCGAGCGGACCCGACACAGCCCGCGAGCTCACCCTCGAGCAGTGGCTCCGGCAAGAGCGAGGCGTCGACGCCGACGTCGACCTCCCCGTGTGCGACGGCTGCGCGTGCGGCCTCTGCACCACCTTTCACGACGGCGCCCCGCCGCCAACGCCATCGCCGTCGGCGGGCGCGCGCACGCGGCCCGCCACCCCGCGCCCGACGGGCCCCTGCGGCGACCGCGCGCTACTCATCGGCCCCGATGGAGAGCCCGCGCGCGCCGCCTCGTCCCCGCGCATCGAGCAGGTGCAGGCGCGGCGCGAGTCGATGGGCGTGCGGGTTATCGTGACGCTGAGCGTGCCCGGGCGCACCGTGACGCAGACGCCCGTCACCTCGCGCGCGGGGGCCTCCTACCGCCCGGACGCGACCTACACGGCGGTGGCTCCCTCGACGCGCGTCGGAGCGCTGCCGCGTGCCTACCCCGACCTGCGCGGCGCGTGGCGGCTCGCGCTGGCGCCTCGCAGCGGCGACGCCTGGCCGTGGCGCGCGGCGCTTCGAAGCACCTCGACGCCGGCTTGGGTCAACGGTGCCAACCTGCGCCTCCCGACGCTTCAGGGCATCACGACCGTCGAAGTGATCGTTCCGCCCGTGGGCGACGTCGTGCGCGTAGCACTCATGCGCGATGGCAGGGTGGAGGGCCCCGTGCGCGAGACCCTGATTCGGTAGCGCGCGAAACTCTCTTGACGGGGCACCTACATGGCGATATTAACCGCCTCCCCGTACGTCGCGAGCGTGGCGGAATTGGCAGACGCGCTGGATTCAGGTTCCAGTGGGGTAACTCTCGTGAAGGTTCAAGTCCTTTCGCTCGCACGATCGCCGAGCCCCTGATCGGCAAAAGGTAACGAGGAGCGCCCGGTGAGATTCGACTCTCACCGGGCGCTTCGCTTTTCGAAGCCTACGCTTCAGTCGCGCGCCGCGCGGCGCTGGCGGGTCACTTCGTAGATCGCGATCGCGGCGGCGACCGATGCGTTGAGCGAGGCCACGGGGCCGCTCAGCGGGATGCGCGCGATCACGTCGCAGCGCTCTTTCACGAGCCTGCGGAGGCCATAGCCCTCGGAGCCCACGACGAGCGCGACGGGCCCCGTGAGGTCGATCGCCTCGAGGTCGGCCGAGCCGTCGGCGTCGAGGCCCACGGTGCGAATGTCTTTGCGCGAGAGCGCCTCGAGCGTACGAGAGAGGTTTACGACGCGAGCGATGGCGGCGTGCTCCGTCGCACCCGCGCTCGCCCGCACGACCACGGGAGTCACGGGGGCGGCGCGGTCTTTCAGGGTGATAACCCCGTCGGCCCCGAGGGCCACCACCGAGCGCACGATGGCACCGAGGTTGTGCGGGTCGGTCACCTCGTCGAGCGCTACGATGAGCGGCGTTTGGGTGCGCGCGCTCGCCTTCGTGAGGAGCGCGTCGAGGTCGAGGTAGGGGTAGTCGCCCGCCGCGATCGCCACGACGCCCTGATGACGCACTGGCCCCGCGAGGGCGTCGAGTTCGGAGGCCGCGCGCACCTCGACGGTGACCCGCGCATTGCGGGCGATCGTGGCTACTTCGGCGAGGGGTCCGCGCGCGGGATCCTCCGCGAAGTAGACCACGGCGAGGTCGCGGGCGTGGCTCGCGAGAGCCTCACGCACAGCGTGAACGCCACAGAGATGTCGCTTCATGAATGGGGGGTGTTCGTCGTTCGCGCGCTCACACGCGCGAGCGCGTCAGAGGCCGAGATCGCCGAGGTCGTCGCCGCCGCCGCCGGCCGCGTGACCGTTGCCTGCAGGACGACGCGTGCCCGCCGGACGGGGACGCGAGGCGCCCGCCGCGGGTCTGCTTGCCACCGCGGGAGCCGCTGCGGCCGCCGCCGCGGCCGATGCCGCCGCGGCCTGCGCGCGCGCAGCCTCTTCGCGGCGCTGGGCCTCGAGGTTTTCGAACTCGCGGCGGTTCTGCGCCGCGCGCGCCTCGGCGGCCTGACGGTCGGCCTCGGCGCGGGCCGCGCGCTCTTGCGCGACGCGGGCCTCATTGGCCTGACGCTCTTGATTGGGCTTTACGACGCCGAAGAACACGCCCGCGCCCGCCACGGCGAGG
>CANMAT010000390.1 GCA_947494865.1 Deltaproteobacteria bacterium | reverse complement strand
TTGTCGCTCATGTGCGCGAAGGCGACGTGGAGCGTCTTGGGCGTCACCGCGGGGAGCGTCTGCTGCGCGAGGAGCTGCGCCACCGTCGCGGCCAGCGCGTAGAAGCGCGCGTCGAGGCTTCGCGCCCCGTCGCCGAGGTTGTCGCCGCTCGCGAGCGCGATGCTGCAGTAGCCGCACGCGACGGCGCCGGGCTCGTTCTCGGCGGCGCACCGGGGGCACTTCATGTTCGGTCTCCGCGGGGGGTGAAATCGAAGAGCGCGTCGCTCATGGGCAGGGCCGGGTCTTCGCACGGAACGGTTAGAAAACAAGGGTCGTCGAGGCGCAGTGCGAGGGCGCGGTCGGCGGCGTCGACGAGGTCGACCATCGCGCGGGGCAGGGCGCTCATCGGGAGCACCACGGGCATCGCGCGCACCGTCGCGTGGCGGGCCACGAGGTGCTCGAACGACGCGTGACCGAAGGGGATCACCGTCGCCTTCGCGGCGCGCACGAGGTCGGCGACGGCGTCGAGGTCGTCGCACGCGATGGCGCTCTGGAGTTCACGCGCGCAGGGCGCGAGGCAGGGCACCACGGCGCCGCCCTCGTCGAGAATGGCGAGCGCGTCTTGCTCGCGGGTGCGCGCGCCGGGGAGCCGCGTCGCGCCCGCCGGGAGCCACGCGCGCACGGCCCGCCGCTGGCGCGCGTTGAGGGCGCGCTTGGCGCGGGTGAAGGTCGCCCAGCAGAGCATATTGAGGAAGTCGTGCCAGTGCGCCGCGCGGCTCGGCACCTCGCCGAGCTCGCAGATGCGCACCTCGTAGAGGGTGGTGGGCTCGATGGGGTCGCGCGTCTTGCGGCGCGGCGGCTGCGGCACGAAGCGCAGCGCGGCGCCCGTCGCGGTGGCGAGCGCGAGGTCGCGGAGCGCGTCGTTCCACGCGTCGACGGCGGGCCACGCGGCGAAGTGCGCGAAGCGCGACGCCGCGGGCGCGAGCGCCTCGAACGCGGGGTGCCGCGTGTAGAAGCACGCGTCCCACGCGGAGGGAGGCACGAGCACGGGCACCGGGGACCTCATCGCGGCCGCCGACTATGAACGAACCCGGCGGCTCTCGTCGACAGGCTATGCGCCCTCGCGCATCGCCTCGGAGGCGCCCGCCTCGATGCGCGCGAGCATCGACGCGACCACGTCGCCGTGGCTCTCCGGCGAGGCGCGCATCATCGCGTGAAAGGCCTCCGCGGGGACGCGCAGCACCTCGGCGCCTCCCGCCGCCGCGCGCACCGTGGCGTTGCGCGGGGTGCCTCGCAGCAAGCCGATTTCGCCGAAGGCCTCGCCCGCCTCGAGCGTGGCGAGCACGCGCTCGTCGCCGCCGGCGCGCTGCGCGACCTCGACGCGCCCGCGGCCTACGATGTACCAGGCGTCGGCGGGCTCGCCCTCGCGCACGGCGGCCTCGCCCGCGGCGAGGTTCACCGCGGTGACCTCGGCGAGCTGCGACGCGAGGCGCGCGGGGTTGACCCGCGGCAGCGCGTGGCGCAGGCAGCCCTGCATGTAGCGCCGCCGCGAGAGGCGCGCGATCTCGGCAGTGAGCAGGTCGCCCTCGGAGACGAGCGCGCGAAAGCTCTCGCCGTCGATCACCAGGAGCTCCAGGGCGGTGTCGGCGATCACCGTGGCCGTGCGTATGCCGCCGAAGAGGAGCCCGAGCTCGCCGAAGAACTCCCCCGGGCCCAGCGTGCGGAGCGCCACGGCCCCCTTCTCGACGCGCGCCCGCCCCGCTTGAATGACATAGAACGCGTCGGCGGCGTCGCCCTCGCGCAGCACCGCTTCGCCCGCCGCGATGCGCGTGAGGCGCGCGTCGCCGAGGAGGCGCCGTAGGGCGTCTTCTTCGGGCTCGCCCACCGATCCCACGAGCTCGGCGGCCCACCGCACGGGGTCGATGCGCGCGACGATCGCGCGGCGCGCGGCCACCGTGACCCGATGGAGCGGGCTGGGCCCCGGGAGCGGGTCGAGCACCGGCGCGGGCACCGACGTCGCGCGCAGGTCGAGGGCCGAGAGCGCCGACGCCGCGACGGTGAGCGCGAGGAGCTCGGTCTGCCCCGCCGCGGTGCACGCGCGGTCGCCGTAGCCGAAGGGCACGAAGCCCGCCGGGCCCGGCTGCGTGGGGCGCAGAAAGCGCGCGGCGTCCATGCGGTGCGGGCACGCGTGCACGGCCTCGTCGAAGTGCCCCGTGGCGCCCGCGAAGAGCACGAGCGCGCCGGCCTCGACGCGGTGCCCGCGCAGTTCGAAGCCCTCGCGCGCCACGTAGGGGAGCGCGGCCTGCACGGGGTAGCGCCGCAGGCACTCGCGGTAGAGCGCACGGAGTCTCTCGAGGCGGCGCAGCATGGGGGCGTCGAGGGTGTCGGGGCGAAAGTGCGACCACAACTCGTCGGCGAGCGCGACGCCGAGGTCGGGGTCTGCCGCCGCGTGGGCGAGCATCCACGCGACGGTGCGCGAGACGTACTGCGACACCGCGAGCACGCTGAAGAGGGTGTAGCCCACGGCGAGGGCGTCGTCGTCGAGGGCGCGGCAGAGGGCCTGCACGATGGTGGGCTCGGCGCTCGGGGCGCTTCGCTCGTCGGCGACGAGGGCCGCCGCGAGGCCGCGGAGGCGCTCCCGCGCGCGCTCGTACGGGGGCAGGCGCGCGAACGACGCGGGCAGCAGGGTTACGCCGAGGGCGAGGGCCACGCGCGAGAAGGTCTGCGCGTCGCGCTCCCACGCGCCGAGGTCGACGCGGCCGAGGGCCGGGCCGTAGCCCGCGAGGCACCAGCGCGTGACCTCGCCCGCGAGGGCGAAGCGGTCGGGGCACACCGAGGCGCGGGCGATGACGGCGCTCGCAACGCGGGGCAGGTGCGGCGCGAGGATCTCGCGCGCGTAGACCATGCGCGACGCGGCGCGGAGCCGCCGGTGTTCGTCTCCCTCGGCGCCGAGGATGAACTCGTCGACGCCGAGCGCGCTGGCGAAGGGGCTGTAGAACGATCGCCGCTCGAGCTTCGCGGCTTCGGGGCCCTGAAGAAACTGCACCGCGGTGGAGCCCGCTACGACCACGAAGCGACGCCCGAAGGCGCGCATCGCGAACACGTCGCCGTGGCGCCGCGCGGCGTCGGGGAGCGCGCGCACGGGGTCGCGGAGAAACGCGAGGCTGGTGCCGAGCATGGAGGCGCTCACCGTCGGCGGGACCTTTCAGTACTGAATGCTCTGGGCCACGGTGTCGAGGGGCACGTAGCGGCGCACGGGCATGGTGCGCTCCCACTCGCGCAGGCCGTCGAAGAAGCGCGCCGCGAGCGCCTGGAGGTCTCCGCGGGCGAACGCGTAGCGCGTGCCCATGAGGGTGGTGGTGGGGTTGGCCTCGTAGAAGAGCTTCCAACAGAGGTAGAGGCGCGCCATGTCGAAGGGCTCGGCCCACGCGCTGTCGGCGACGGGCGCCGCGTCGCGGGTGGTGGGCGGCGCGGCGCGCAGCCGCTGCGGGAGCATCTCGATGGGCTGCACGCCGTAGTCGTGGTGGTCCGCCGAGTGGCCGACGGTCACGTTCCAGAGGAGGGTGCCGAGGGCGTCGGCGAGGGTGGCGTCGGGCGCGTGCCCGTCGGGGAAGCCGGGCACCAGCGCGGCGGTGTCGGTGAACCACCGGCGCACGGCCTCGTCGGGCGGGGCGCGCTCGATGAAGCGCGCCGCGAACTCGCGGAACACGCGGTGATACCCGCGGTGAAAAACGCCGTAATCGCCCGCAAATTTGGGGCCCTGGAGCGGAAACGCGTAGCGCGGATAGGCGCTGTTGCCCTCGAGGCCCGTGCAGCCCACTTCGAAGGGTCGCTTCACCGAGTCTTCGTCGATGCCGAAGGGCGAGTACACGCGCAGCGGGTGCTGCCGCGTGACCGACGCGTCGGAGTAGAGCGCGCCGAACGACAGCGGCATGGTGAAGCGAAAGTGCGGCGCCAGGAGCTGGTGCCAGGGGTGCGTGGGCGCGAGCTCGCGGCGCATGAGGGGCCAGGCGATCTCGTGGCCGAAGTGCATCGGCACGTGGGGCACCGACACCATCTGCATCGAGAGGCCGTAGGCGACGAAGTAGCGCGCGCGCCGCCACGCGGCCCCGTCGGCGGCGGTGAGCGTCATGGTGTTGATGCGCGTGGCGACGACCTCGCGCGACCCGTCGGGCGCCTCGCGCAGCAGCGTGACGGTGGGCGCCACGAAGCAGCCCGGGAGCGCGCGCGTGACCGAGAACGCGCTCGTGTCGAATTTGTAGTAGGTGCCCGGGCGGTCGAGCAGCGGGCCGAAGGCCGCCACGTCGACGGGGTCGAGCGTGGGGCAGAGCATGCGCTGAAACGCCGTCGCGAAGCACATGCGCGCGAGCTCGCGGTCGTCGACGTAGCGCGGGTGCGGGTGCCTGCGCGAGAAGGCCAGCGCGCGCGCGGGCTGCACCACGAGCTGGCGCATGTAGCGCGAGCCCACGCGGAGGTTGAAGTCGTGCACCTCGCGGAGGTCGAGGGCGTCGACGAAGGGGGGATACCGGTACGGCGACGGGCTCGGGATCGGTCGCACCGTGCGCGCGTCGAGCGTCATGCGCGGTGCGAAGGGCGTGAAGGTGTTGGTCATCGCGTGGGGCCGCTCGAAGAGCCGCCAGCGCGGATTAGAACCCCCGCAAACATCATGAAAAATGAGGGGATACCCGAAGTCACGGGCCCCGAGTGCGGGCCTTGCGTTCGGCGTCCCAGGCGAGGCGCTCGGCCTCCCAGCGCGCTTCGAGGCTCTCCCAGGTGGGGTACGTGAGGCCCGGGATGCGGGGCGTCTCGACGCGCCAGCCCTGCGCGCGGTCGAAGGCCTCCCACACCTCGATGCGACGGGCGATGCCCTCGGGCGCGTCGCAGTCGGAGCCGCGCGCGTCGACGAGGTGGCGCGCCGAGCGCACGAGGCACCGGCCCTCGAGGGCGAGCGCGATCGACAGTGTGGTGCGCGCGTGCGACGCGACGCGCGCGAAGGGCGTCTCGTCGAAGGCCGCCGGTGAGGGGCCGTCGCGCGCGAGGCGCCCGCCGCGGGTGCGCGC
>CANMAT010000389.1 GCA_947494865.1 Deltaproteobacteria bacterium | reverse complement strand
GGCGTGCCCTTGCGATCCGCCGGGGGCGTCGAGGCGAGCGGCGCGGTGCTCGTGGAGGCCGCGGGCGGAGACGATCCAAGCGCGGGATGCGCGGCGGCGACGGGCGCAGGCTGCGGAGGGGTGGCGACCTTCGGGGGCCGCGGAGGCATGGTGTAGGGCGCGTGCTCGGCGGGCGGCGCGGGCAGAATGGGGCGCTCGAGGGGGATGGGCTTCGTCTCCATCGGGCCGTGGCGCATGCCGTCGCCGAGGCCGCCGTGAGACGCGGCGCGGGCGAGGGGGATCGGCACCGTGTCCATCGGGCCGACGCGCACGCCCTCGCCGGGGCGCGGCGCCTCGTGGGTGCGCACCGTGGGCATCTTGATCGTCTTGGCCTCGGCGGGGTCGCGCAGGCGGCCAGCGTTCTGCCGCGTCGGGGCGGCGACGGGGCGCTCGCCCGCGGCGGCGACGGGGCCCGTCTGCGGCTTCTGCGCAGCGGGCTGCACGCGCGAGACCACCTGCCGCCCGGTGTTCGGAATGGTCGGCCGCTCGGTGCCCTCGACGGGCGTGTCGGCCGCTTCGGGCGCGGGCGGCGCGCGCGGCGGGGAGGGCGTGAGGCCCGGCGCACGCTGCCCCGTGGGCACGAGCACCGGCGCGCGCTGCGGGCGCTGCGCCGCCGAGGGCGTGGCCCGCAGGGCGTGGCGCGTGGCGGCCGGCGTCTGCACGGTCTGCTGCGACTCGCGGTGCGTGTCGGTGAGCTCGCGCGGGGGCGGCGCGGCGGGGGCGGCGGAGCGCGTCGGGGGCTGCGTGGCCGACGGGTCGAAGAGGCGCAGGAGGTCGCCCACGGCCTCGCCCGCGGTGGCGGGGCGCGCTGCGGGGGTCGGGTCGATGCAGCGCAGGAGCCAGCGGTCGAAGCCGGGGCCGAGCTTGACGCCCCGCGCGGCCGCGAGGGTCGAGGGCGTTGGGTGCTGCGCGGCGTCGGGGATGCGCTCGAGGAGCGACGCGGCCGTGTTGCCGTCCCAGTAGGGGACGCCCACAAGGAGCTCGTACGTGATGAGCGCGAGGGCCCACACGTCGGTGGCCGCGGTGGGCACCGTGCTCCCCGTGAGCTGCTCCGACGTCATGTACAGGGGCGTGCCCAGGCGCGCGGCGTTGCTGGCCCGCTTCTCGTGGGTGACCTTCGCGACGCCGAAATCGAGGATCTTGACCCGCGGCGACCCCTCGCTCGGAAACGTGAGGAATAGATTGGCGGGCTTGAGGTCGCGGTGCACGATGCCCGCGGCGTGCACCTTGTCGAGGGCCGACGCGACCTGCCGCATGATCGTGAGCACCAGCGACGGGGGGATGGGCACCGAGCGCCCCCACGTCTCGGCGATGTACTGCGCGAGGTCTTTGCCGTTCAAGAGCTCCATCACGAGGAAGGGCATCCCCGTGTCGGCGTCGACGTCGGTGTCGATCACGTTCACCACGTGGTCGCTGTCGATGTTGGCGCAGACGCTCGCCTCGCGGTGAAAGCGCTCGACGCTCGCCGCGTCGGCCATCACCTCGGGCAAGAGCACCTTGAGCGCGAGGCGCCGCCGCGTGCCCAGGTGCTCGACCTCGTACACCTCGGCCATGCCCCCCGCGCTGATGCGACGAATGAGCTTATAGCGCTTCGCGAACACCGCCCCCGTGGTCACGGTGGGGCGGAGCGCAGGCGAGTCGGCGCCTGGCGCGGGATCGCGCGTGGGGTTCTCGTCCGTTCCAGTCACGACGGCGGGCGGACTCTACCCCACGTCGCGCACGCGGCGCGAGTGCCCTTCCATCTTGTTTTTCCGCGGGTGCTGGGCCCTTGACTTGAGCAACACAGGCGGGCATAGACCGCCCCCGTCGCGACCCATGGTGGCACCCTCTCCGATCTCGTGCGCGCCCGTCGAGGCTACGATCCCGATGCTCCAGCGCGCGCCCACCACCCTCGCAGCAAGCACGCCCGGCGCGACGCTCCGCGACGTGGTGGCGCTCACCAAGCCGCGCCTCACGTCCCTCGTGCTCTGCACCGCCACCGGCGGCATCGGCCTCGCGGGCGGACAGATCCTCTCCGCGCGCACGGCCCTCACGCTCGTGGGCACCACCCTCGCCGTCGCGGGCGCCCACACGCTCAACTGCTGGCTCGAGCGCGACCTCGACGGGTTCATGGAGCGCACGAAGCTCCGCCCGCTCCCCGCCGGGCGCTTCGACCCGCGCGTGGCCCTCGTGCTCGGGCTCGTGTACTCCGCGGTGTCGGTGCCGGTGCTCTTCCTGGGCGTCAACGCGCTCACGGGGCTCCTGGGCGCCGTCGCCCTCGCGAGCTACGTGCTGGTGTACACCCCCATGAAGACGCGCACCCCCGCCGCGCTCTACGTGGGCGCCATCCCCGGCGCGCTCCCGCCCCTCATGGGGTGGACGTCGGTCACCAACAAGCTCGAGACCGCGGGCGTGGTGCTCTTCGCGATACTCTTCGTGTGGCAGCTGCCGCACTTTCTCGCCATCGCCATCAACCGCAAAGAAGACTACGCCCGCGCCGGCGTGAAGACGCTCCCCTCGGTGCGCGGCGACGCCGTGGCGAGCCGACATATCGCCCTGTGGGTGGCGGCCCTGGTGCCCATCACCCTCGCGCTCGTGCCCCTCGGCGTGGCCCACGGTCTGTACCTCGCCGCCGCGCTCGCCCTCGGCGCGATGTTCTTCGGCGTCAGCGCGCGCGGCCTCACGGGCAACACCGACAAGGCCTGGGCGCGCAGGGTCTTCCTCACATCGCTCGTGCACCTCACGGGGCTCTTCGTGGCCCTCATGGCCGATGCCCGATGAAGCGCCCGGCGTAAGAGCGTCGGCCCCGAAGCCTACGCTCGGTCAGATACTCCGCGCGCGCCCGTGGATGGCCGCCCCGTGGGTCGCCCTCGTGCTCGCCGCCCCCGTCGTGGTGGCGCTGCGCATGCGCCCCGCGCCGGTGCCCGTGATCCGCCAGCTCCCGCCCTTTCGCCTCACCGATCAGACCGCGCACGCCTACGGCACTGACGAACTCCGCGGCCACCCCTGGGTGGCCAACTTCATGTTCACGAGCTGCCCCTTCTCGTGCCCGCGCCTCACGCGCCACATGGCCCGCGTGCAAGAGCGCCTGCGCGACCGCGGCGATTCGGCGGCGAGCGTGCGCATGGTGTCGTTCACCGTCGACCCCGACGTCGACACGCCCGCGCGCCTCGGCGAGTACGCGGAGCGCTACCGCGTCGACGCCGCGCGCTGGCGCTTCGTCACGGGCCCCACGCCCGACATTCAGCGCATGAGCACCGAGGGCTTTCAGGTGGCCATGGGCGCGCCGCCCGAGGGGCGGCCGCAGGGGTACAACATCCTGCACGGCGAGCACATCATGCTGGTCGACGCCCGCGGCCGCATCCGCGGGTACTACCGCGCCGACGACAACGGCCTCGTCTCGGTGGTGCGCGACGCCGAGACGGTGGCGCGCGAGGCAGCATCCGAGGCGCAACGGTGACAACGTGACCCCCAGCGAGATCCTGGCCGCCAACAACGCCTTCCTCAACGCCTCGAGCGGCGTGTGCCTCGCGCTCGCCGTGGGCGCCATTCGCCGCGGCGACCGGCCGCTGCACCGCAAGCTCATGCTCGGCGCGCTCTCGTGCTCGGCGCTGTTTCTCACCTCGTACCTCGTGCGCGTGGCGCTCTATCCCTCGCGGCCGTTCCCGGGCCACGGCGCGGTGCGCGCGGTGTATTTCACGCTCCTCCTGTCGCACATGCTGCTCGCCATGGCGGTGCCGCCGCTCGCGCTGCGCACGCTGTGGCTCGCCGAGTTCAAGCAGCGCTTCGAAGAGCACCGGCGCCTCGCGCGCATCACCTTCCCCGTGTGGATGTACGTGTCGGTCACGGGCGTGCTCGTGTACGCGATGCTCTTTCACTGGCCCGCTTAGATGGGGCGCGCGACAACGTGGGTCGCCGGCGCCGCGGTGGCGCTCGGCGTGGTGGCCAGCTTCGGCCTCGCCATCTCGTTCACGGCCAAGAAGTTTCGCCGCGACCGGCTGCCCTCGGGGCCCGACGTGGTGCACGTCGAGGTGGTGGCGCAGCAGTTCTCGTGGGCGGTGCGTCACCCCGGGCGCGACAACATCCTCGGCACCCGCGACGACGTGCTGCTCTCAAACGAGCTGCGCGTGCCCGTGGAGCGCGACGTGGTGGTGCACCTCAAGACCCGCGACGTGGTGCACGGGCTCAACATGCCCGCGTACAACACCTTTCGTGACGTGATGCCCGGGCGCGAGGTGCCCTTCTGGCTGCGCGCGCGCACCGCGGGCGAGTCGGGCATGCTGTGCTCGCAGCTCTGCGGCGTGGGGCACGCGCAGATGGTGGGCCGCGTGGTGGCCATGCCCTTCGCGGCGTGGCGCCGGTGGAACGACGGGCCTACGTAGCCGCCGCGGCGAGGTCGAGCTCGCGCCGCACGAAGTCTTCGATGCGCCCGCGGAAGGGCCGCGCGAAGAAGGGCACCTCGAGCGCGACGCGGATCTCGCGCTCGTCGACCGAGAGCGTCCCGCTGCCGCCCTTGTAGCTCCCCGAGACGCTGCGGTCGGTGACCCAGCGAAAGTGCTCGGCGAGGCCGAGGTGGGGGTAGCGCTCGGCGTAGTGCGTGAGGCGCCGCTGCGCGTGCGCCTTGAGCGTAACGAGGTCGACGGTGTGCGGTTGGGTGAATGTGAGCTTCACGGCGATCGGTGCCGTAGTGCCGTTGCGGAGGCGTGTCGAGTTCCCGACCCTCCCGGCGCGAAGGTTTCAGCACATGGCGTCGAGCGGAGGCGGCGCGCCGTAGCGAATCATCGGCGCTCCGTGGTGCGGAAGAACGGGCGCGGCGTGGGGCGTGGCGTGCGGGGCCGCGGCGTCGGGGGCGGGCGTCGGCGCCGCGGCGTCGGGGGGCGGCATCGGCGCGCCGTAGATGGCCGCCATCGCGGGGGGATCGGGGTGCGCGGGCGCGCCCGCGTCGGGCGGCGGCTGCGGGTTGGGCGGGGCGCCGTAGGGCTGCACGATGTTGCTGCCCGAGCCGGTGTCGGGGCGCTGCGGGGTGTTGCACGCCGCGGTGGCCACCGTGG
>CANMAT010000388.1 GCA_947494865.1 Deltaproteobacteria bacterium | reverse complement strand
TCTTCGAGCGAGTGAAACGAAATGATGGCCGCGACCCCCCCGTCGGCGAGCACCTCGGGCACCGCGACGAGCAAGCGGTCGAGCTCGCCGAGCTCGTCGTTCACCGCGATGCGCAGCGCCTGAAACGTGCGCGTCGCGGGGTCGAGCTTGCCGAAGCGCGGCGGGCCGAGAACCTTGTAAATCGTCGTCGCGAGGTGCTTCGTGGTCTCCATCTCACCGGCCTCGATGGCGCGCTTGATGAGCCGCGCGATGGGCCGCGAGCGGCGCTCGTCGCCGTACTCGTAGATCACGTCGGCGAGCTCGTCCTCGCGGAGGTCGCGCACGAGGTTCCACGCCGTCACGTCTGCGTCGGGGTCCATGCGCATGTCGAGGGGGCCGTCGTGACGGAAGCTCAGTCCCCGCTCGGCCTCGTCGAGTTGCGGAGAGCTCACCCCAAGGTCGGCCACGAGCCCGTCGACCTTGCGCCCGCCGAGCGCGCGCGCCACCTGCGAGAGGGTGGTCTGATGAAACTCCACGCGGTCGCCGAAGGGCGCGAGGCGCTCCCTCGAACGCTCGATAGCCGTCGGGTCGCGGTCGATGCACACGACCCTCCCATCGGGGGCCGACGCTTCGAGAATGGCCGCGGTGTGCCCGCCGAGCCCGAGGGTCACGTCGGCGTACAGGCCTCCGGCGCGCGGCGCGATCAGCTCGACCACGCGCTCACGAAACACGGTGATATGAAGTGCGGAGGCCATGCGGGTGGGTACTCAACGCACGCCGCGGGGTCCGCCGTCAATTTTACGGCGGGCTACGCTACGGGAGGTACCGCACCAGGCGCGGCCCCAGGGCGCGCGTGAGGGCCACGGGCATGCGCTGCCACGCCTCGCTCACACGCACGAGCGTGGGGTTGTGCGCGTCGCCCTCGGGGAGGTTTTCTCCCGCGGGCAGCAGGTAGTGATAGGGCAGCGGAACGGGCGTCGCGCCCCAGTTCTTCTTGAAGGTGTACGTGCCCGAGTCTGCGCTCGAGCGGCCGAACGAGAAGGTGCTGTACCCCCTGCGAATGGCCTCACGAATCACCGTCCAGTAGAACAGCATGTTGCCGCGGAGGCGGGCGAAGGCGTGCAGTGTGCCCGCGCAGGGGATCTCGAGTACGTCGCCCATACCGACCAGAATGCCCCCGCCGATGGCGACGCCCTGGTAGCGCACCACGGCGACGAAGCTTCGCTCGGGCATCACCCGGAGCATCTCTTCGAACACCGCCCGGGCGTGGCACGGGCTCCCCAGATCGCGAAGCACGTGGGCGTAGGCGGCGTGAAACTCGGGGATGAGCTCGGCGCCCCCCACATGCGCGGTGATGCCCTCTTTCTCGGGCCTGCGAATGTCGGCGCGGGCCTTGGCCCCTACGGCCTTGAGAATTGCCTCTTCGCCGGGCGTGAGGTCGAGGTGCATCAGCACCTTGCCGTGGCGCGCCGGGGGAGCCCCATCGGGCACCTCGTAGGCGTGACGGAGCTCGACGTGGCGGCAGCCGTGCTCAGCCCGCTGCGCCTCGGCGGCGTCGAGGAGGCAGCGCCAGGTGGCGTCGTCGTCGGCGAGGGCGCCGCCGTGGCCGAAGTAGGGCACCGAGACGAGGGAGCTGCGTGACCCCGGCCCCGCGAGGCGCGTGAGCGGGAGAACACCCGTCACGCGGTCGTCTTCGAGGGCCATGAGAGGGAGGGCGCGCATGCCGTAGACGCGCTCGAAGAGGTCACCCCACTCCCATCGGTGGTAGACCGACGCGTGGGGGTGACGCTCGACGTAGCCGTTCCAGCGGGCGCGATCGCGCGCCGTGGCGAGGCGAATCAAGGACCGATGCGGGGAGCGGTCGGCAGGTAGATGGTGAGCCCGAAGGTCACCATCTGGTTGAAGCTCCACGAGCGATCGTTGCTGTCGATCACGGTCTGACGCGGCACGCGCGACGAGCGCGAGAAGTACGTAGACACGTAGTCGGAGAAGCCCGTGCAGGCCTCGTTGCCAGCCGAGCCGCAGCTCGGGATGGTGGAGTTCTCATCGGTGCCCGAGCGGTTCCACTGGAACGGCGTGGCGCGGTACTCGATGTTGAACGAGAGAAAGCGGTTGATGTAGAAGTTGAGCCCCGCGCCGAAGGTGGGCGCGATGGCCACGCGCGAGGCGCGCGCGACCTGGCTACGGCCCGTGACCGAGCGGGCGTCGTCGTTGGCGTTGCCCGCGAGGTCGGTGCGCACCTGGTCGTTGGTGAGCGAGCGGTCTTCGCGCTCTTCGACGCCCACGAAGGCCGCGCCGGCGAAGAGAAAGAAGTCGACGTCGGCAACGAGGCTCTGAAAGAGCGCGAACTTGCCGCGCAGCGGGACGAACGACACGTGCACGTCGGCCATCCAGTTGCGGCGGCCCACCTGGCTCGCGAAGGCGTTCGCGACCGGAACGTTGGCGTCGCCCGCGGGCGAGTTGGCCACCACCTGGTCGGTGAGCGAGGTGTTGACGTGCACCGGCGAGAACGCGCCCATCACACCGAGGCCGAGCCAGTCGGTGAAGTGATAGTCAGCGCGCACGCCGAAGAAGAGGTCGCGTGAGAACTCGTCTTGGAACGACACGCCGAACATGGGCGTGATGGCGAAGCGCCCTTCGCGGTAACGAACGAGGCGCGACACGGAGCGCGCGCCGGCGAGGGGGCCACGGAGCTGGATCTCTTGGGCCTGGGCGGGCGCGGCGGCGAGGACAGCCCCCGCGAGGGCCAGCGTGCCGATCAGTCGCTTCATCGAGGTGTTCCTCATAGGCGTATGGGTCCGCGCCGCGTTCACTTGGGCAGGTGGTAGGAGAACGAGAACGGCAGGAAGACCGTGAGCCCGATCGACAACATCACGTTGTCGGTGAGCGACGACTCGCCCGTCCAGTTGTTCGGGTTGCGTCGGCACGCCGCGCAGTTGGAGTTGCCCGAAGCGTCGCGCTCGAGGAGCCGTTGCGACGCGGGGAGGTTCGGGTTCGTCGTGCGCGTGCTCTCGAGGAGCTCGGGGTACACGAAGTTGCGCAGCTCGAGCGTGAGGCCCACCGAGCGCGTGAAGAACACGCGCAGACCGATGCTCGCGTCGAAGAGAATGTTCGTGTTCCACCCGAAGGTGCGAATCTCAGGGTCGATCGCCGTGATCGGCCGCGAGCGCATGATGCCGACACCCGCGCTCACGAACAAATCCCAGTGAAAGATGTACCGAGAGAACATCGAGAACTTGCCGTACAGGGGGACGTACGAAAAGTTCAGCGCGGCAGCGACCTGATACTCGTTGATGGGCACGACCAGGTTGGTCGAGCGACCCACGAAGAGGTTCACGTCGGAGGGGGCGTTCAGGCCCTGGAAGAACACGCCCGTGAGGCCGACGGCCAGCACGTTTGAGATCCAGTAGTTGGCGTTGAGCCCGAACCCGGTGTGCGACACGAACGGGTCGTTGAGCGAGAAGTTCGCCGTGGGCGTGAGCTCGAGGCGGTGGTTGCGCAACGCCGAAATCTGCTGAACAGCGTAGATCTCTTCGTTGAAGGGATGCCGCTCGGCCGTGACTTCACCACCCGGGACGTCGAGCTGCAGGCCCGCACCCCCGATGCCAGTTTCGGGCTGCGCGGGTTGTTCCGCCGGTGCGGGCTGGTCGGGCTGGCTGAAGTCCATATCGGACCCGCCACCCGCAGGCGGCGTTTGCGCCTGCGGCTGTGCTGCCCCCGGTGTCTGCTGGTTGCGGCGGTTCGTCTGCGCTTGCGCCGTGAGCGGGAGGCTCAGCACCGCCGCTGCCATCAGGAACCGGGCGATCGTTTTGCGACCCATCGTCACCCCTGTGCTCTCTCCCTGAAGCGCCTCCGGCGCTCTATCGCCTCGTGTACCCTGTGGCTTCCAAGTGCTTGAAATCACAAGATAAACTCCCAAATCGGCGCGGACTATATCACGCGCCTTCAAATGGCCTCAACAGAAATCCAGGCCGTGTACGGAACGTTCTCTCGGGTGCCCATCGCGGCTCAGTTCGCGTCTTCGGCGTCGCGCGCGAAGAGGGCCTCGACGAAGTCGCGGGCGTCGAACTCGCGGAGGTCTTCTGACTTCTCGCCCACGCCTACGAAGCGCACGGGCAGCTTGAACTCATCGGCGATCGCGAGGATCACGCCGCCCTTCGCGGTGCCATCGAGCTTGGTGAGCACCACCCCCGTGAGGTCGAGGGTCTCGCGAAACTCCCTCGCCTGCGAGATGGCGTTCTGCCCGGTGGTGGCGTCGAGCACCAGGAGCACCTCGTGGGGCGCGCCCGGCGAGGCCTTGCCGCACGCCTCGCGGATCTTTCGTAGCTCTTCCATCAACGGGGCCTTGGTCTGCAGGCGCCCCGCGGTGTCGGCGATGATCACGTCGGCGCCCTCGGAGACGCCCCGCGCCACGGCCTCGTACACCACCGCGCTGGGCTTCGCGTTCTCTTTGCCTTTGTGCACCGGCACCTCGAGGCGCTGCCCCCACATCTCGAGCTGCGCCACCGCGGCCGCGCGAAACGTGTCGCCCGCCGCGAGGAGCACCCGCTTGCCCTCGGCGTGATACCGCGACGCCAGCTTGGCGATGGTGGTGGTCTTGCCCGCGCCGTTGACCCCCACCATAAGAATCACGAAGGGCTTCGCCGTCGCGCGGCTCCCGAACGCGGGCGCCCCCACGTCGAGAATGGTGAGCGCGTCGGCCTTCAGCGCGTCCCACACCTTGCTGGTGTCCGCGAGCTCTTTACGGTCGAGGCGGGCCTTGAGGCCGTCGATGAAGCGCTTCGTAGTGGCCGTGCCCACGTCGCCGGTGAGCAGCGTCTCTTCGATGTCGTCGAGCAGCGCCGGGTCGATCTCTTTGCGCCCCGCGAACACCGACAGGAGCCGCTGCATCCACCCCGTGCGCGTCTGCGCGAGGCCGCGCTTGAGGGCGCTCACATCGCGAGGCCTCTCGGCCGAGGGCTCGCCCTTCGCCTCCACGCCCGCGACCTGTGCGCCCGGCTCCGCCGCGGCCTGCGTCGCGGGGCGCTCAGCCCCCGATGGCAGCTCCGACGGCGCCTTCGCCTCGGCCGTCGAGGGCGCCCCGTCGCCCGTCGTC
>CANMAT010000387.1 GCA_947494865.1 Deltaproteobacteria bacterium | reverse complement strand
GGCGGCTCGAAGGTGCTCTACGCCGCCGAGGTGGCGCGCGTGCTCGCGGCGGCCGAGGCGCGGGGCATCGACGCCGACGCCGCGCGCAACCTCGCGCGCGAGCAGGGCTACGAGCTCAACGAGGGCGCCGCGCGAACGTGGACTGCGCTCGACGCGCTCCCCGGCGCGCCGTCGACGATGGACGCCGCCGCGCTCGCGCTCTTGCAGCACCCCGCGCAGGGCGCCGAGGCGGTGCGCAGCGGCGCGGTGCTCGCGTGGCTGCGCGCCAACGGGGCGTCGCCCGAGATGCAGCAGCGTGGCCGCGACGCGCGCATGATCGCCGAGCGCGGAGGCTCCGGGGCGCTCGCGGTTCACTCGCAGGCGTGGGCCCTCGGCCGCAAAGACCTCTGTCTCGGCGGCGCGTGGCTGCGCGCCCCCGGCGAGATTGCCCCCGCGGTGCGGAGCGCGGCCGTGACCCTCGACGACCTCGCGCGCGCGGCCCGCGACGGCTCGCTCGCCGCGTGGCTCCGCATGCAGGGGTGGATCCCCGCGGCGGGCGCGGCGGACCTCGTGGCGCGCGGAGAGCCTTTGGGGCTCAAGCGCCTCGCGTGGTCGCTCGGGGAGCCCCTCGTGGTGGGCGATGAGGGCCTGGGCGACCCCGCGACGCTCGCGCGCGCGGTGCTCGCGCGGCCCGCGCTGCGCGACCCGCTCGCGGCCCTTTACGCGTCGGGCGAGCTGCTCGCGTGGCTCGAGTCGCTGCCGCCGGTGCTGCGCGACGAGCTCTGGGCCGACGCGCTGCGCCGCGCGCGCGCCGACACCTCGCGCGCCGCCGACACGCTGCCGCTGTGGATGGGCGTGTACAACCACGCGCGGGCGGGCACGCTCACGGTGACCGACGGCGCGGGCGCGGCCACCACGCTCACGTCGACGGCGCAGCTGCGGGTCACGGCCCAGGTGGCCGAGGTGTGGGACTCGCTCAAGCGCGCGCTGCGATCGGGCGAGCTCCTCGCGTGGCTGTCGGTGGTGGCGCCCGACGTCGAGCTCGCGCCGACGCCGCGGCCTCCGCGCGACGAGGACGGCGAGCTCAACGCCCTGCTGTGGTCGCTGGGGCACACGGGCATGGTGATGGAGTGGGGGCCGCGCGACCTCCCCATCGCGTCGGCGCAAGACGTGGTGCGCGCCTATCAGCGCGGGTGGCAGCAGCTCGAGGCGCAGGCCGCGCGGGGCTACGTCTTCGACTGGATCGAGCGGTTTCACGGCGCGTCGACGGTGCTCGCCGCGTGGCAGGGCGCGGGGCCCGTGCGCGTGCGCGACGTGTCGGCGTGGCTGCGCGCCGAGGTGGGGAGGCTCCCCGCGGGGCACCTCGCGCTCAAGCTCGCGATGCTGTGCGGGCTGCGCTCGTTGCCGCTCGATCCGTGCGCGCCCGGCGACGCGGCGACGGCGCGAGGTTACGTTGGCGTAACCATGGCGCCGCCCGGTGCGCGGCGCGCGTGGGAGCCCCTGCGAGACCACGCCGCGTCGGGGAGCGCTGTGCTCTGGCTCGCGCTCGCGGGCGTGGCGGCGCCGCAGCTCGCGCGCTCGATGCTGCAGAACGCGTTCGTGGCTGCGGGCGAGGGGACGCCCTCGCAGGAGCACGTGTCGCAGGTGCTCGCCGCGCTCGCGCGCACCTTCGGAGATCCGGTGCCGACGCCCGCGCTCGAGGCCGAGCTGGGGAGCGCCGCGAAGGGGCCCGCGACGCGTGAGCTCCCCGCGGTGCGGGCGCCCGCGAAGGGCGGCGGGTGGCTTCGTCGCGTCGTCGCGACGGCGGTGTTGTGCGCGCTCGCGAGCGGAGCCTACGCGCTGTGGGACCGCGCGACCCCCGACGACCCGCCGCAGCCCGCGGCCCCGCCCGGGGGTGACGTGTGGGTGCAGATTCGCGTGCGCGTCGAGGCCGATCGCACGCGCCAGGGAGGCCCGTGGGACGTTGACGGGAGCGGTCCCGAGCTGCGGGTGACGGTGTCTCCGCGCGACGAGTCGGTGGCCCTCGGTCCGTGTGAGAGCAACCGCGTGTGCGAGGGCGCCATCAACGCCGCGAGGCTGGTGGCGAACGTACCGTTTCGGGTGACCGTCGACGAGATGGACCTCGCGCTGCCCGACCGCGTGGGCGCCGCCTGGCTCTGGTGGCGCGGCGGGCGCGAAGAGACGCTCCGCGCGCGCGTGGGCGCCGTCGACGTCACGGTGGTGGTCAAGCGCCTCGCGTTTCAGCCCCTCGCGCCGGTGACGCCGCCGCCGGGGGTGAGCGCCCTCGACGCCGGCGCGCGTCCGCGGGTGATCGACGCGGGCGCTCCGACGAAGCGAAGCCCGGTGCGCGCGCGTCCGCGTCCGCGACCCCGGCCGACGAAGATCCCCGCGGGCGCGCTGGAGCCCATCGACGACGGGCCCGACGAGACGCCGCTCGCGCCCGTGTCGCCGTTCTGACGACGCGCCCGGGCGTGATATAGCGGTAGCCCCTCAATGGATGCGCGCGTTCGTACGATGGTGCGCGCCGCGGCGTGGACGCTCAAGGTGTGCGCGCCGACGGTGCTCGAGGCGGCGGTGGGCCGCGTGCGTCGCGACGTGTGCGACGACCGCATCGCGTGGTGGTCGCGCAGGCTCGTCGACGACGCGGGCGTGCGCGTGGCGATCGACGGTCGAGAGAACCTCGAGGGCTTCACCCCTTGCGTGGTGATGTCGAACCACCAGTCGCTTTATGACGTCCCCGTGCTCTACCAGCTGCTCCCGGGCAGCGTGCGCATGGTGGCCAAGAAGGAGCTGTTTCGCATTCCCATCTTCGGGGGCGCGATGCGCGCGGGCGAGTTCGTCGAGGTCGACCGCGAGAACCGCGCGCGCGCCGTCGCGAGCCTCGCGCACGCGCGCACCCTCTTCGACAGCGGCGTGAGCGTGTGGATCGCCCCCGAGGGCACGCGCAGCCCCGACGGCCATCTCGGGCCCTTCAAGAAGGGCGGCTTCGTGCTCGCCGAAGAGGCGCATGTGCCCGTGCTCCCCATCAGCATCGACGGAACGTGCCGCATCTTGCCCGCGCGCACCACCGATCTGCACTTCGGCGAGCGCGTGCGCGTCACGGTGCACCCGCCCGCGCGCCGGGAGTCTTTCGACAGCCGCGAGGCGTGGATGGCGCACGTTCGCGACGCCATCGCGTCGGGCCTCTCGAACCCCTGAGCATGATGCCCTGATGTCGTCGTTCTCTCCGGATCGTGAGCGGGCGTGGCGCGCGCAGATCGTCGCCCGGCTGCAGGCGGCCCGCTTCGGCGCGCCCGCGTGGGTGCTGTGCCCGCGCGATGGGGCCCGGCGCGCGCTCGAGCGCTCGCTCGCCGAGCGGGGCGGCGCCTTCGCGCGCTTCGTCAACGTCGACGAGCTCGCGCACGCGCTCGACGCGCGATTGGGCCTCGCGTTCGCGCGCAGCCCCACCGAGCACGACCGCGCGGGCGCCGTCGAGCGGTGCCTCGCGTCGCGCGCCGTGGTGCTCTCGGGCGACGGCGCCGCGGGAGCGTTTCGCACGGCCCTCGCGCTCCTCCCGGTGATCGACCGGCTGCGCGCGCACGGGTGGGACGGCGCCGCGCTCCCCCCCGACGGGCCCGCGCTCACGCCCGGCGCGGCCGCGCTCGTCGCGTCGCACGTCGAGCTCCTCGGCGACGTGCTCATGGAGCTCGAGGCCTCGCTGCTCGCCACTTCGTCGCTCGACACCATCGCGCGGCTGCGCAGGGTGCTCGCCTCGCTCGCGCGCTCGGGCGAGACCGTGGGCGGGCTCATCGCCCTCGACGGCGTCGACCGCCTCGCGCCGCTGGAGCGCGACGTGCTCCTCGCGTTGCGAGAGCGCGGTGCCGAGGTGATCGTCGCGCCATGGGTGCGCGGCTGGCCGCTCGCTCGACTCACTGATCTCGCAAGCGAACCGTCGAGGCACCCTCTCCCGCGATCCTCGTGGGAGAGCGATGGGGTGAGGGCCGACGGCCTGCTCGCGGCGCTCGATCAGGGCGCCTCGAACGCAGCGCGTGATGACGGCAGCGTGACGCTCGCGACCGCGCGCGACCCCTTCGAAGAGGCCGAGCTCGTGGCGCGCTGGATCGCCGAGCGGTGCGCGCGCGGCGCGGCCCCCGAAGACCACGCGGTGCTCGTCGAGGCCTCGACGGGCGCCCTCGATCGCGTGCGGCGCGCGCTGGATCGGTACGGCGTTCCGGCGCACGGCGCGGGCGCGATGGCCGCGCGCGAGACTACGCCCTGGCAGGTGTTTCGCGCGTCGGTGCGCCTCGCGTGGACGGGCGTCGACGCCGTCGACCTCATGGCCGTTCTCTCGGCCCCCGGCGCGGGTATCTGGGGCGGCGACCGCGACCGCCTCTGCGCCCTCTTGCGAAGAGAGACGCCCGCCGACTGGGCCGCCGTGCGCGCGCTGCTCGTGCACTTCGCCACGCCTCCCGCGAAGCCCGCCGCGGCGGGCGACGAGCTCGCCGACCCCGACCCCGCCCCCGCCGACGTCGCGCGGCAAGCGCAGGTGCTCGAGACCTGTCGCCGCGTCGAGGAGCTCGTCGCCCTCTGGTCGTCGAAGGGACCGTTTCGCACCCTCCAACCCGCGCATCGCTTCGGGGCCTTGAAGGGCGTCGTGCAGGCCACGCTCGCGCGCTTCATGAACCCCCTCAAGTTCGCCGACGCGATCGAGGGGCTGCGCACGCAAACCCTATGGATCGAAGCAGTCTCGCGCGTCGCCGAGGCCTCCCGCGCGGCCCTCGCGCGGTGGGAGCGCTCGGGCGCCGCGCTCCCCGCCGAGGCGCCCGAGGCGTGGCTCTCCGACGTGGCCGCGATGCTCGGCACCGTGACCGACGGCGCGGGGCAGCTCCGCGGTGACGGCGTGCAGCTCCTCGCGGGCGAGGCCGTCACAGCCCGCCGGCCGCGGGTGCTGGTGGTCACGGGCTTTCAGCGCGGGCGCTTCCCGACACCGACGCCGCGCGACCTGCTGCTCGGCCCCCTCGAGCGCGCCTGGCTCGCGAGCGCCAGCGCCGATCTCGCAACCCTGCCCGACGACGCCGACCTCGCCGACGACGCGCGGCGCGACACGCTGCGCGCCCTC
>CANMAT010000386.1 GCA_947494865.1 Deltaproteobacteria bacterium | reverse complement strand
CGAAGAGGCCGATGAGCGCCGCCCACTGCGCCGCGCCGTGGATGAACGGCGCGGCGGGGAGGAAGGTCAACGGATCGGTGTTGGCGAGGGCGTTGACCGCGAGCTCCTCGGGGCGCTCGAGGTGCGGGCCGCCCGGATTGCCGCCCTGGAGGCCCGCGAAGAAGACGTCTTCTTGCCGCCACATCACGCCGCGCGGCATGCCCGTGGTGCCGCCCGTATAGATCATGTAGATGTCGTCGGGCGAGCGCGGCCCGAAGCGACGCTCAGGCTCCGACTCGGCCAGCAGCGCATCGTAGGCCACCGCGCCCGGGGCGTGACCGCCGCCGTCGTCGACCGACACGAGCAGGCGAAGGGTCGCGACGCTCGGCGCCACCGCCTCGACGCGGCTCGAGAACTCGGCCTGGTACACCAGCGCGACGAGGTCGGCGCTTTGAAACAGGTAGCGGAGCTCGTCTTCGACGTAGCGGTAGTTGATGTTGATCGGCACCGCGCGAATCTTGAAGGCGCCGAGCATCGCCTCGAGGAACTCGGTGGAGTTGAAGAGGTAGAGCCCCACGTGGTCGCCGGCCTTCACGCCGCGCGCGGTGAGCGCGTTGGCGAAGCGGTTGGCGCGCGCGTCGAGCTCAGCGAAGGTGAGCCGACGCGCGCCGCACACGACGGCGGTGCGCTGGGGCACCACGTCGACCAGGCTCTCGAACAGATCCGCGATGTTGAAATCCACTCGATGACTCCTTCACGCGTGCTCGCTGCTGACGACCCACATGGCGAAGAACTGCGACGCGCCTCCGTAGGCGTGCCCCACGGCGGTGCGCGCCCCGTCGACCTGGTGCGCGCCCGCGAGCCCTCGCACCTGCTGCGCGGCCTCGGCGAAGCGGATCATCCCCGACGCGCCGATGGGGTTCGTCGAGAGCACCCCGCCGGAGGGGTTGATGGGCAGGGCGCCGCCGAGCGCCGTCGTGCCGTCGAGCGTCATGCGCCAACCCTCATTTTCGTCGGCGAAGCCGAGGTTTTCGAGCCACATGGGCTCAAACCACGTGAAGGGCACGTAGAGCTCGGCCACATCGATCTGCTCGCGAGGCCTCGTGATGCCCGCCTGCGCGTACACGTCGGCCGCGCAGTCGCGACCGGCCCTCGGGCTCACCTGGTTGCGCCCCGCGAACTGCGCGGGCTCGCTGCGCACCGCCATGCCGCGCACCCACGCGGGCGCCCGCGGCGCGCCCTGCGCAGCGCGCTCGCTCGCGAGCACCATCGCGCAGGCCCCATCGGACGAGGGGCAGGTCTCGAGGTACCGGATCGGATCCCACAGCATGGGCGAGGCCTGCACCTTGGCCACGGAGATGTCGGCCATCTGCAGGTGCGCGTAGGGGTTCTTCAAGGCCGCGAGGCGGTCTTTCACGGCCACCATGGCGCCCACTTCGACGGGCGCGCCCGCGCGTCGCATGTAGCTCCGGACGATGGGCGCGAAGAACCCGCCGGCCCCCGCCACCAGCGGGGGCACGAAGGGATACTTGGGCGAGAGCGCCCACATCGCGTCGCTCTCTGATTGCTTCTCGAAGGCTACGGTGAGCACGCGCTCGTGCACCCCCGACTCGATCAGGTGCGCGGCCACGATGGCCGTCGAGCCCCCTACGCTGCCCGCGGTGTGCACCCGCATCATGGGCTTGCCCACGGCCCCGAGCGCGTCGGCGAGGAAGGCCTCGGGCATCGCCACGCCTTCGAAGAAGTCGGGCGCCTTGCCGATCACCACGGCGTCGACGTCTCCCCACGAGAGGCCCGCGTCTTCGAGGGCCCGAAGCGCCGCCTCGCGCACGAGCCCGGCCAGCGAGAGGTCGTCTCGCCGGGCCGCGTACCTGGTCTGACCGACGCCGATCACTGCGCAGCGTGTCTTCATTGTTCGCCCTCCAGCACGCACACGAGGTTCTGTTGCAGGCAGGGGCCCGCGGTGGCGTGGGCGACCGCGCGCTGCGCGCTGCCGTCGAGGATGCGCCGCGCGGCCTCGCCGACGCGAATGAGCCCCGCCGACATGACCGGGTGCGCGCCCGGCGCGCCGCCCGAGGGGTTGATCACCACCGACGCGTCGAGGCCGAGCGCCTCGCGCACGATGATCTCCTGGTGGGTGTAGGGCGCGTGGATCTCCGCGAGGTCGACCTTCGCGCGACCGACGCCGGCCGCGCGGGCCGCGAGCGCCGTGGACGGCGAGCGCGTGAGGTCGCGCACGCCCGGCGAGGGGGCCTCGATGCGGTGATCGATGCCGCGGATCCACGCGGGCCGCTTGTGCAGCTGACGCGCGCGATCGCCCGCGACGAGCACCACGGCGGCGACGCCGTCGGTCACCGGCGGACAGTCGTGCGCCCGCAGCGGCGCGAGCTTGTAGGGCGCGCGCAGGAGCTCGTCGGCCGACGCGGCGCCGAGGCCCGCGTCGCGCCGCCCGCGCGCGGCCACGGCGGCCATGTCGCGCTCGGTGCAGCGCCCCGCGTCGAGCATCGCGCGGGCCTGCAGCGCTGCGAAGCACTCCGCGTCGACGCCCAGGGGCGCGAGGTAATAGGGGTCGAGCTGGGTGGCCATCACGGCGTTGAGGTCGCCCTGCGACGCCTTGCCGAAGGCGTAGACGAGGGCGGCGTCGATGTCGCCGATCTGCAGGCGCACCCAGGCCTCGTAGAGCGCCCAGGCACCGTCCATCTCGACGTGCGACTCGGAGATGGGCGGCCACGCGGAGGCGGCGTCGAGGGCCATCAAGAACGAGAAGGGGCGGCCGCAGAGGTAGTCGCAGCTCCCCGACACGGTGAAGCCGATCTCGCGGCGGGCGAGCCCCGAGGACTCGATGGCCTCATGGATCACCGGGGCGAGCATCTCGACGTCGTCGAGGTTGCTGTGCGGTGTGGTCGAGGCGGCGAAGGAGACGATGGCGACGTCGCGCATCACTGGTGCTCCGAGAAGGTTTCGTAGGCCGCGTCGGGCTCGCCGGTGGGGGCGAACCATCGGATGCTCTCGAGCGTGGGGCGCCGCTCGCCGGCGGGCAGCCACTCGGCCCGCACGCGGAGCCCCATGCGAACCTCGTCGGCGGGGATGCCGCTGATGAGGTGCAGAATGGGAATGTCGGCGCCGTCGAGCAGCACGCTCCCGTAGGTGTACGGGAGCTTCATGGTCTGCCCTTCGAAGGGCACATTTACGATGCAGAAGCTGGTGACGGTGCCTGTGTCGGAGACCGCGACCTCGTCGCCGAAGGGCACGCCGCAGGTGGGGCAGGCGCCCTTCGGCGGCACGTACACCTTCGCGCACGCGGGGCAGCGGCGACCGAGCAGCTTGCCCTCGACCACGCCTTCGAGAAACCGCGAGAGCGTCGCGCCCGGGCTGATGGTGAACTCGAGGTGCACCGGCGACAGCATGCCGCGCACGGGCTCGGCCGGGGGCATCGGCGGGGCCTCGCTCGCCCCGGAGCCCTCGTCGGGGACGAAGCACGCGATGTCCCTCACGCTGCCGACGCGCTCGGCGCGCCAGCGCACGCACACGCGCATGCCCGTGCGCATCGCGGCCGGGGAGGGGGCGTCGACGGCGTGGACCATGGCCGTGTCGGCGCCGTCGAGCTTCACCAGGGCCCAGGCGAAGGGGCGGTCGAGCGGCTGCCCCGCGCGCGGCTCGGAGACCCAGCACCAGGACTGCACCACGCCCGCGGCGCCGACCTCGACGAAATCGCCCACCGCGGCGCCCGTCTCAGGGTCGTACTCGGCGGGGGGCACGAGCACGCGCCCCGCGGCGGTGCGCACGCCCTCGATGCGCCCCTCACGCAGCCCCGTGAGGAAGCGACCGATCACCGGTCCGACGCTGCGGCGGTACGTGTACGCGAGCACGTAGGGGGCCGAGAGCGCCTCCGCGGGCGACGCGGGGTCTTGCTTGCCTTCCATGAATCACACTCCATTCCGTGGACCGCAGCGGAGCAAAACTAGAACATGTTTCAATTTTGCCGTCCAAGGGATTTCGGACCGCGTAGACTCTTCGCCAGGAGGCCTCTGATGCCCATGCCCGCCGGAATCGGCGCCGTCGATCTGATGCTCCAGATTCCCACCGACGACCCGACGACCATGTACGACTTTTTGCGCCCGCTCCTGCTCGATCGCGAGAGCCGCGAGCACTTCAAAATGCCCGCGGAGTACATGTTCAAGAACGTGCCTACGACGCGAAAATCGTCGGACTATGTGGGCATCGCGCTCGACGAGATGGACAAGGTCGGCATCGCGCGGGCCATGATCGGCGTCGACGCGAAGAACGCCGAGGCGCAGCGCGCGCTGCGCGAGCACCCGACGCGCTTCTTCGGGAGCTTTCAGGTCAACCCCAACCTCGGGATGGAGGGGGTGCGCGAGCTGGTGCACGCCGTCGAGGCCTGGGGCGTAAAGGCCGCGACGGCCTTCCCCGCAGGGTATTGCCCGCAGGTGCCCATCAACGACAAGCGCTTCTACCCCCTCTACGCGAAGTGCGTCGAGCTCGACATCCCCATCTGCATCTGCGCGGGCGTGCCGGGGCCGCGCGTGCCGATGGGCGTGCAAGACGTGTCGCTCCTCGACGAGGTGTGCTGGTTCTTCCCCGAGCTGAAGGTGGTGACCCGCCACGGGTGCGAGCCGTGGACCGACCTGGCCGTCAAGCTGATGCTCAAGTGGCCCAACCTCTACTACTCGACCAGCGCCTTCGCGCCGCGGCACTACCCGAAGGAAATCATCGACTACGCCAACACGCGCGGCGCCGACAAGGTGATGTACGCGGGGTACTTCCCCATGGGGCTCACGCTCGAGCGCATCTTCAGCGAGCTGCCCGCGGTGCCGCTGCGCGACCACGTGTGGCCGAAGTTCCTCCGCGACAACGCGACGCGCGTGTTCAAGCTGTAGGGGCCCGCCGGGGCCCCGGAGGCCCTCACCCTTCGACGAGCGAGATGGCCCGCTTGGGGCAGCGTCGCACCGCGGCGCGGGCCTTCTCCATCTGGGCCTCCGAGGGCGCCTCGACGAGCAGGTGCATCACGTCGCGCTCGTCGACCTTGAACATGTCCGGCGCGGTCTTCTCGCAGGCCGCGTTGCCCTCGCACAGATCGTAGTT
>CANMAT010000385.1 GCA_947494865.1 Deltaproteobacteria bacterium | reverse complement strand
CGCGCGAGCCCGTAGTCGGTGAGCCGCGTGACGCCGTCGAGGCCGACGAGCACGTTGGAGGGCGCCACGTCGCGGTGAATCACCCCCACGCCCGGGCCGTGCGTGGCGGAGAGCGCGTGCAGGAGGTCAACAGCGAGCGAGAGCGTGGCGCGCACGCCGAGGGGCGCGCGGCGTGTGGCGACGAGCTCGTGGGCGCTGAGCCCGTCGACCCACTCGAGCGCGATCCAGGGGCCGTCGGCGTCGTAGCCGCGGTCGACGTAGCCGACCACGTTGGGGTGCGCGATCGACGAGGTCACGGCGGCCTCATCGTCGAACATGGCGCGCACATCGGGGTCGCTCCGCAGGCCCTCGAGACTGCGCTTGATGGCCACGGGCGCGTGCCCGCGCAGGTCGGTGGCGCGCCACACGCGGGCCATGGCGCCGGTGCCCGCGACGTGCTCGATGCCATAGCGCCCCGCTACGTTGGCGATCTCCATAGGTGCTCCGCGGGTAGCGCGGCGCGCGGAGGGACGACAACTTTTCTACGGAAGCACCTCGACGCGCAGGCGCAGCGTGCCCGTCTGCCGGGGCACCGGCCCTTCGCTGCGCAGCGGGAGCGCGAGCTCGCCCGAGGCCTGCGGCACGCGCGCGGGGTCGAGCAGCGCCACGCCGATGAGCTCGCGCGTGGTGGCGTCGTCGTCGTACACGCTGAAGTGCAGCGGGAGGTCGCGCGCGAGGTCGTACGCGCCGGGGAGCCAGCGGCCCCACGTCGCGGTGTCGCGGTCGCTCATCACGGGCGTGCGGTCGATCTCGCGCTCGAGCGGCAGCGACCCGGTCACCACCACCTGGTCGGCCTCGCCGCCCACCATGTCCCACGCGTGGCCCGAGGGGTTGTCGTGCGCCACGGTGGTGCCCGCAATCTGGATGCGCACGCGCCGCGGCGCCGCGGGCGTCGCGCGGGCCTCCGCGGCCTCCGGGGCGACGCGGTAGCGCAGGCGCACGGGGAGGGCGCCGCGCGGCGAGATCGTGACGAGCATGGGGCAGGGGCCGCCGGGGAGCGTGTCGGGCAGCGTGACGTGCTGCGGTCCGCTGCCGGCCGAGAGCTCGATCACGGCGGTGGCCGCGGGGGGCGCCGCGGGCGCCGCGTCGGGCGCGCGAAACCGCGCGTCGAAGTAGCGAAACATGGGCTCCGTGCAGGTGGCGCGCACCGTGGCGCCGTCGCCCTCTTCGAGCTCTACGTCGAGGCCCGCGCGGGCGCCGCCTTCGGGCGCGATGGGGCCCACCACGTCGAGGCCGCCGGGCCACACGGTGGAGCGCTGGTTCACCATCCACGGGCCGCGCGTCGCGTCGGCGTAGGGCCGCTGCGGCACCTCTCCCCGCTGCAGCGCGCCCACCATAAAATCGACCTGCTGCGTGTCGAGCGAGAACGTCATGGTGAAGCCCGCGCCGAGGCGGTCGCGCAGCATGGTGGAGCCGAGCTCGCCGGCCTGCTGGCGCGCGCGGTCGCTCACGCTGTTGCCCGTCGCCGCCGCCACGCCGCCGAGGAGGGTGGAGAAGAAGCCCGTCGCCTCGGCGCTCACCACCCCGCGCGGGGTGATCGTGGCGCGCACGCCCTCGGCGGGGCGCATCCACAGCGAGGCCACGCGGCGCGCGCGATCGTAGCCCACCGCCACGTCGGCGCCGAGCTCGGCCTGCGCTTCGAAGAGCAGGTACTGGCGCACGCGAAAGCCGCTTGTTTCACGGTCGATCCACGTCCACCCGGGGCCGCCCATGGCGAGCACGAGGCGGTCGCCCTCGACGCGCGCGGCGCAGCTGCGGATCCACCACCGACCCGCCGACGGGAGCGCGCCCGCCGCGGGCCCCGTCGCCGACCCTTCGCCCGGCAGCCCGATGAACGAGTTGAGCAGGCGCGGGCACATCTGCGGCGTGAGCGCCTGCGTGACGAGGGCGCGCACCTCGTCGTCGGCCGCGGCCGATCCCCCCGCGGCGGTGGGCTGCGTCGCTGCGCCGCTCGACGCGGCGGCGGGCTGCGCGGGCGCGGCGGCGCCCCCGAAGAGGCCGCAGCCGAGGGGCGCGACGAGCGCGAACAGTGCGAGACACGTAGGGGTGCGGTGCATGATGGGCGTCGGCGCGCGAGTGTAGCGGCACGCGCCCCGGGCGAACACGCCGTAGTCGCGCGCCCCCATTGGCACGGGGCGCACTTGCGGCCACAATCGCCGCCGATGGCCTGGTTCGCATTCGTCGCGCTGGTGGTGGGCAGCTCCGCAATCTCGTACGTGGTGCGCGAGCGTCGCCACCGGCGTCGCTGGCAGCTCGTCGACCTGCCGCCGGTGCCCGCCGGCGTCGGGGCGTACCGCGAGAGCCAGATCGTGGGCGCCCACCTCGCCGAGGCGCCGGGGCCCCTGCGGCTCATGGTGTTCAGCTGCATCGTGTACGGGCGCGCGGTCACCTTCGCGCTCCTCGCGACGGCCGCGTACCTCGCGGGCGCTGGGACCGAGGCGCTCGCCGTGCCCACCCTGCACACGATGGTCGGGTACTTCACCGCGGGCGGCGGCGTCGGGGCCGTGGTGGCCATGATCCTCGCGTCGCTCGTGATGCGCGCGGGCAGCGACATTCTGGTGCGCGACCCGCAGCGCGCGTTTCACCGCACGCGCTTCACCGCCGTCGCGTCGGCGCTCGTCCACGGCGCGGTGCTCGCCAACGCCTCCACGGGCGCCTGGCTCGTCGGCACCGCGGGCCGCGACGCGACGCGCTCGCTCGACACCACGCGCTACGTCGCGGGCGCCGCGCTCGCCCATGCGCTCACGCTCCTCGGGCTCGCGTACCTCTACCGCGAGGCGCTCACCGCGCGGCGCCCCGCGGTGCGGCTGTAGAGCCGTCACGCCGCGGGCTCGCCGTCGAGGCGGAGCACGTCGTTCACCGCCCGCAGCGCGCCCTCGTGCGCGCCCGCCGGGAGCGCCACGTCGGGCACCAGCACCCACCGCTCGACGTGCTCGGCGCTCGCCTCGCCGGGTTCGAGCCGCTGCAGCGGACCGAGCGTCTCGACCTCGGCGAAGCCCCCCGCGACGGAGACCTCGCAGCTGCAGCCGAAGTCAGGATAGGTGACGCCTCGCCGGTGGGCGAAGCGCTTGACGAAGAGCGTGTGGCCCGCGTGGTAGGCGCACCACCCGAGGCGGTTCGAGGCCCCAACCTTCTGCGGCGCAGAGCGCGCCGGGTCGTCGCGCAGCAACACGTAGCGCGACGCCCAGATGAAGCGCGGGTCGGCCATGTCGGTGTAGGGCCAGAGCACCAGCGCGCGCGCGGCGTCGAGGGCGTCGTCGTGCGAGGCCCAGGGCTCCTGCGGGATGATCGCCGTGCCGCCGCCGCGCACGATGGTGAGCGCCCACGGCGCCGCCTCGATGGGCCACAGGCCCTCGTTGGCGATCGTGTGGCGCAGCGTCACGCCGCTGCCCGCCGCGCCCACCGTGACGCTCACCTCTTTGCGAATGCCCGCCCGGTCGGTGCGCTGCCGCAGGCGCACGGTGTCGCCCTCGACGGTGAACTCCACGGGCTCGTCGTCGGCGGCGTAGCTGCGCGGCATCGCCTCCGGCGCGGCCCACAGGCGGTGCCCGCCGCGGGGGCGCCAGGGGCCCCACCGCGTGGCCGTGACGCGCTCGGGGCACCAGCCCAGCACGTTGTCGCCGCCGGTGAGGCCGTAGTGCAGCACGCGGGGCCCGAAGGCCGTGGCGACCACCACGTCGACGGTGCCGTTCGTGAGCCGGAGGCAGTCTGCGACGCCCAGGTAGGAGGCCTTCTCGACGGTGATCATCGCGCGCCGCGCTGCACGCCCCGCGCCGCTGCGGCCGCTGTGGCAAAGCGCGCAGGTCCGTTGTGGCGCCCGCGCACACCTGTGGCGTAGCGCTACGGCGCGGCGGGGGCGTGGGCTTCGCTTGACAGGGCGCACGGCCATCGTCGAGTGTCGCGCCAATGCCCTCCGTTACGCTCTGCCGCCAGCCCGGCGTCCGCGGCCCCGACGACCTCGTCGTCACCGTGCAAGACGTCACATATCAGTACCTCCTCTCGTCGGCGTCGCCCGAGATCCGCGTGTCGGCCTACCTCGACCGCGACCACGAGCGCGTGTCGTCGCGCTACGCCGAGCTCTTCGTCGACGAGGCGTGCCCGTACACCTCCAAGATCAAGAAGATCATCCCCGGCAGCAAGACGCGCAAAGACATCGAGCTCCCGGGCCCGATGATGGCCGGCGAGCAGATCGTGGTGCTCGTGTCGCGCAACTACACCGCGCGCTGAGCGTCGCATCCGGTACGATCGCGCTACGCCATGACCGGTCACGCGCATCACTTTCTGCGGCGTCTCGATCGGCTCGCGCTGCCGCACGTCGAGCTGGCGCTCTCGCTCTACAACGACGTCCCCATTCTGCAGTTCATCCTCGATGAGGGGAAGGTGCCCGAGGGCGCGGCCCGCGCGGCCATCTGCCTGGGCGCACCCGATGTGGGCCCGCACCTCATCGTGTCGCGCGATGGGAAGTTCATCACCGCGCTCGCCGAGGGCATGCGCCCCTACGACGTGCCCGTGGTGTCGCGCGCCTCCCTCGATTTTATGGCGAGGCGCGTGACGGCGCTGCGCGAGCGCATGAAGGCCTCGGAGGAGGTGGCCGCCGACGCGGGGCGCGTCGACGCGATCTTCGGTCGGATCACCGACGTGGGCCCGCGCTTCTCGCTGGAGGAGTACCGGTCCATCGCGGGGCTCCACCCGTGGCTCCGCAAGGAGTTTCTCAAGGGCATGGTCGGGTGCGGCTCGGCCTGCCTCGAGATTCGAGACCACCTCACGTCGTCGCGACGGACGACGCGCGCCAACCGCGACGAGGTGCTCTCCATCGGGTGGACGCGCTGGTGGGCGCTCAACCACTTTACGCTCCTCGTCGGCGCCGACCGCGGGTGGGACCTCTACGACGAGTTCTTCAAGGGATCGTCGGCCGAGTCCGACCGTCACCTCCCCCTGAGCTGGACGCACGTTCGCATCGGCGCGCA
Source organism: Deltaproteobacteria bacterium (assembly GCA_947494865.1). Classification (GTDB taxonomy): domain Bacteria; phylum Myxococcota_A; class Polyangia; order Polyangiales; genus CAISKJ01. The sequence continues at coordinate 80 of CANMAT010000385.1, read as the reverse complement.
CGCAGGCATGCTCCGCGGCGCGTGGCTCACGGGCCGCATCGGGATCCCCAACTTCGACCACTACGTCGACCCGTACCTCG
>CANMAT010000384.1 GCA_947494865.1 Deltaproteobacteria bacterium | reverse complement strand
TAGTGCGGAGCGATCACCTGGAGGGTGTGGGTGCCCGCCACCACAATGAGGGGTTCGGGCAGCGGCAGGCGACCGCGGGGCTCGCCGTTGATGCGCACCTCCGCGCCCTACGCGGCGCTGGATCTCTCCGTACGCGCGCTCCATGCGCGCGAGGTGCTGCGCCACCCACGGGTCGGCGCTTGCGGCCATCGCGCGTCGCATCGAGGCCTCGGCCTGCACCCAGTTGCCGAGCGCCTGGTGCGCCGACCCGATCTGCGCGTGCGCCTCGGGCGATCGCGCCGCGTCGGGGATCGCCTCGAGCGGGCGCAGCGACTCGGCCTCGCAGCGCAGCACGCGCAGGTCGCGCCCGTAGCGCAGGAGCGCGTCGGGGCCTTCACGCGCTGCCACCTCGCGCTCCAGCGCGTCGGGGGAGGGGCAGGCGGGCGTCGTCGGCTGCGCGCGGGCGATGCGGGCGGCGAGCAGCGCGGCGCTGAGCGCGCCGAGCGAGAGCGTAGGCTTCATTACGATGGCATCGCTCCGTTGGTGAGGGGAGCCTCGGAGGCTGGTAGCTGCTGGAGGTGCCGCTCGCTCGCCGCGTCACGGCGCGAGGTCGCGGCGTCGCGCTGCGCGGGGCGAGCCCGCGGCGGCGCGTCGGCGCGCGCGTCGGCCTGCGCGGGGGCGTCGACGGGCGCCATCGCGTCGGTCGGCGCAGCGCTCGCGTCGACGGACGCATCGGCGCGCACCGGCGCGGCGAGGGGCGTCGCGGTCGCGGGCGTCGCGGGTGCGCGCGCGTCGTGCGACGGCGCTCCGAGGCCGCGCACCGCGGCGAGGCCCGCGAGCAGCGCGGCGCCGCCGACGAGGGCGGGCAGCGCGCGCAGCACAGAGCGCGGCGGAGGCGACGCGAGGGGCGCGGCGACGGCGGGCGTCGCGCCGGGGGATGACCGCGCGCCGCGGAGTTCGAGGAGGAACGCTTCGATCGTGGGGTGGCGCAGGTCGCGCCGGCGCTGCAGGGCGCGCTCGACGGCGTCGGCGACGCGTCGGGGCACCGCGGGCGCCGTATGGTCGAGGCGCGCGATGTTCTCGGTGAGCACCGCCGAGAGCGTCCCGATCTGCGAGTCGCGCTGAAAGGGGCACACGCCCGTGAGCATCTCGACGAGGAGCACGCCCATGGACCAGACGTCGGTGCGGGCGTCGACGGTGCGCGCGTCCTCGATCTGCTCGGGGGACATCTACGCGGGCGTGCCGATCATGCCCTCGGCCGTGAGGATCGAACCGGCGCCCCGGTCGAGGAGCTTCGCGATGCCAAAGTCGATGAGCTTCGGCACGCAGCGCCCGCCCGGCGCGGCCACGAGGATCACGTTTTCGGGCTTGAGGTCGCGGTGCACCACGTCCATGCCGTGCGCGAGCGCGAGCGCCTCCATGAGGGGCTCGGCGATCGCGAGCGCGTCGTCGAGCGCGAGGGCCCCGTCGCGTCGCAGGCGCGCGCCGAGGGTCTCGCCCTCCAAGAGCTCTTGCACGATGTAGAGGCTCGCGGTCTCGGGGTCGTCTTCGAGGTCGAACACCTGCACCACGTTGGGGTGCTTGACCCGCACCGCCGCGCGCGCCTCGAGCACGAAGCGCCGCACCATTTCGTCGGGCACGGTGGCGCGGCGAAGCACCTTGAGCGCAAACAGCCCGCCGGTGCGCACGTTCTCGACGGCGAGCACCACGCCCATGCCGCCCGCGCCGATGCGTCGGAGCACCCGGTACTTCCCCGCGAGCACGAGCGGCGCCTCGCCCTGCGTCACGCCACGCCCGGCCCCGTAGCCGCACTGCGTCGCACCATCGTCCCCGGCGAGCACCTCATGAGTCCCGTCGTATCGTAGTGCGCGTCCGCGATCGACCACAACGTTCTCGTGCGCGCCGACGCGCCGCCGCTGTGGGTAGCGCCGTCGCGGCTACCGCACGAGGCGCTCGGCGGGAATGATGTCGACGGGGTAGTCGCCGGTGAAGCACGCCTCGCAGAAGCCGTCGCCGGTGGGGTACCCGACGCCCTCGCGAAGCCCTTCGAGGGGGAGGTACGCGAGCGAGTCGGAGGTGATGTACCGCGCGATCTCGTCGACGGTGTGGCTCGCCGCGATGAGCTCCCGCCGGTTGGGCGTGTCGATGCCGTAGAAGCACGGCCAGCGCGTGGGCGGCGACGAGATGCGGAGGTGCACCTCGCGGGCGCCCGCGTCGCGCACCATCTTGACGATCTTGCGCGAGGTGGTGCCCCGCACGATCGAGTCGTCGACGACGACCACGCGGCGGCCCTGGAGCACCTCGCGCACGGGGTTGAGCTTGAGCCGCACGCCGAAGTGGCGGATCGACTGCGACGGCTCGATGAAGGTGCGGCCCACGTAGTGCGAGCGGATCATGCCCATCTCGAAGGGAATGCCCGCCGCCTCTGCGTAGCCGATGGCCGCGGGCACGCCCGAGTCGGGCACGGGGATCACCACGTCGGCCTCGACGGGGCGCACCTTCGAGAGCACGGCGCCGAGGCGCTTGCGCGTGGCGTACACGCTGCGACCGCCGAGCACGCTGTCGGGGCGCGCGAAGTACACGTGCTCGAACACACAGAACTTCGGCGCCACGGGGTCGAAGGGGCGCAGCGACCGCAGGCCCGCGCGGTCGATCACGAGCACCTCGCCGGGCTCGACGTCGCGCACGAACTCGGCCGCGATGAGGTCGAAGGCCGTGGGCTCGCTCGCGATCACGTGGGCGCGGTTGAGCATGCCCAGCGAGAGCGGCCTGAAGCCGTTGGGGTCGCGCGCCGCGACGAGCGTGTCGCCCACGAGAAACGCCACCGAGAACGCGCCCTTCACGGCCCACAGGGCGTGGATCACGCGCTCGACGGGCGTGCCCGCGGGCGCTCGCGCCACGAGGTGGAGAAACACCTCGGTGTCGGTCGTGGTCTGAAAGATCGCGCCCGCCGCGTCGAGGGAGCGCTTGAGCTCGTCGGCGTTGGTGAGGTTTCCGTTGTGGGCGCAGGCGAGGGGAGCGCCGCCGTGCTCGACGCCGAAGGGCTGCGCGTTGCGCACGTGCGAGCCCCCCGCGGTCGAGTAGCGCACGTGCCCGATGGCGATGCGGCCTGGGAGGCCCGCGAGCACGGTGGGGTTGAAGACGTCTTGCACGAGGCCCATCGCGCGGTGCAGATGCAGCGCGCCGCCCTCGTCGACGGTGGCGATGCCCGCCGACTCCTGACCGCGGTGCTGCAGCGCGTGGAGGCCGAGGTACGTGAGGTTGGCGGCCTCGGTGTCGCTGTGTCCGTACACGGCGACGACCCCGCACTCGTCGTGAAAGCGATCGTCGTCGAGCCACGAGGCGGTGTCGGGGAGTTCGAGCATGGCAGGGCCAACGGGTAGCACGCGCGCACCGGAGAACACCAATCGGCGACCGCGCGAGGAGGAGTATGCTCGGGCCCAATGGTGTACGTGGTCTCCCTGGCGAACGCGCGCGACGCCTCACGCTTCGGCCCCAAGGCCGCGCAGCTCGCTGCGCTCGGCGACGTCTCGGGGGCGCGCGTGCCCGAAGGGTTCGCCGTCTCGGCGCGGGCCTTCGAAGACACGCTGGCGGCGGTGCTCCCGCGCGCGCAGTGGCCCGCGCAGCTGCTCCTCGGGAGCCGCGAGTCGCGCCTCGCGTCGCGCCTCGAATCGATCCGCCAGCGCGTGCTCTCGGGCACACTCAGCGAGGCGCTGCGGGCCGAGATCGCAGCGGCCTACGGCGCCCTCGACGGGCCTCTGGTGGCCGTGCGCTCGAGCGCCCTCCACGAAGACGCCCACGACGCGAGCGCCGCGGGCCTGCAAGAGACCGTGCTCGGCGTCACGGGCGTCGACGCGGTGTTCGCCGCCGTGCTCCGCTGCTTCGCGTCGATCTATCAAGAGCGCGCGATGACGTACCTCGCCCGACGGCCCGCCCGCGCGCGCCGCGACGTGGCCGTGGGCGTGGTGGTGCAGCGCATGGTGCGGGCCGACTCCGCGGGGGTGCTCTTCACCGTCGACCCGGTGAGCCGCGAGCGCGGGGTGATGGTGGTCGAGGCGGCCTTCGGGCTCGGGTGCTCCGTGGTCGACGGCGGCATCTCGCCCGACGTGTTTCGCGTCGACCGCGCGTCGGGGCGCGTGCTCGCGCGCAACCTCGGCGACAAGCCCGCGGCGGTGCGCGTGCGCGACGAGGGCGGCACGTACCGCGAGCCCGTGGCGCTCGACCGGCGGCGCTCGGCGGCGATCAGCGACGTGCAGATTCGCGCGCTGTGCGCTCTCGGCGACGCGGTAGAGCGGCACGAGGGCGGCCCCCGCGACATCGAGTGGGCGTGGGAAGACGGGGTGCTCTGGGCCCTGCAGTCGCGTCCCATCGTGGGGCTGAGCGAGCCACCGAAGGGCGCCGCGCTCGACGACCCCTCCACGTGGATCTGGAGCAACGTGAACGTCGGCGAGGCGCTGCCCGGCGTTGCGACGCCGCTCACGTGGTCGATCGCGGCGGCCTTCAGCGAACTGGGGTTTCAACAGGCCTTCAAGTCGCTCGGGTGCGTGCTCCCGCCGGGCGTCGAGCTCGTGGGGAGCTTCCACGGGCGCATCTATCTCAACCTCACCAACTTCATGCGCATCGCGCGGCAGGTGCCCGTGCTCAACGCGCGCATGCTGCTGGAGTTCGGCGGCGGCGGCGGCCTCGACGAGATCGAGCGCCAGGTCGAGCCGGGGCAGTGGGGCACCTTCTTCGCGCGGCTCCCGCTCACGGGCGCGCGCTACGTCGCCGAGAACGCGGGCCTCGACCGCCGCGTCGAGCGCTTCGACGAGGAGTTTCGCGCCTCGCGCGTGCGCGTCGAGGGCCTCGACATGGCCGCCCTCTCCAACAAGGCGCTCGACGCCCTCTACGGCGATCTCCTCGCGCTGCTCGACCGCACGGGTGCCGTGATGCTCACCTGCGCGTCGGGCTACCTCTCGAGCGTGGTGGGCATTCGCACGGTGCTCCGCTACGCCCTCGGCGACGAGGCCGACCGCTGCGAGCGCGACCTCCTCTCGGGCGTCTCCGACCTCGAGAGCGCCGCGCCGGGCATCGCGCTCTTTCACGTCGCCGAGATCGCCCGCAGCGAG
>CANMAT010000383.1 GCA_947494865.1 Deltaproteobacteria bacterium | reverse complement strand
GTCGCAGTCGTTGTCGACGCCGTCGCAGCGCTGGTCGGAGGGCTCTACGCTTCCCACCCACGCGAGTGCGCCCGCGCGGCACTGGCGCACGCCCGCCGCGCATGCGCCCATGCGGCCGCTGTCGCACGCGCCGCCCGCGCCGGTGCAGACGATCGAGTCGACGCGCGCGACGAAGTCGGTGAAGTTGTTGTCGCCCCCCGAGTAGAGGTCCTCCCACGCGAAGTAGAACGCGTCGGGGGTCGTGCGCGAGTCGTAGATGAGAAGGTGGATGTACGACGACGCGCCCGTGCTGTCGGGGTTGTACTGGCGCTCGGAGTAGAAGTTGTGCCCTGGCGCGCCCGCCGCGACGCGCGCGCAGCATGACGAGCAGCGCCCCGAGGTGCCGTCCTCGGGCGTGCGAAGAAAGAAGCCGATCTCGCCGCCGCGGTAGTCGGGGTTGCCGCGGAGCGAGAGCGTGAAGCGCGCCCCGTCGGCGGCCTCGCAGGGGATGAGCGGGTGCAGGTCGGCGGGGTCCGGCGCCATGCCCGGCCGCACGTTGTACCAGCCGAAGACGTTGCGAAACGCCGCCGTGCCTCGGGTGATGAGCGTGAACGTGAGCGAGCAGCCAGGCACGAAGCGCTCGGGCGTGATGGCCGCGTCGCGCTGCGCGTTGATGGCCGTCTCGCCGCGCGCGTTGAAGAGGCTCTGGAGGGGGTCACCCACGGGGATGGTCTGACCGTTGGGCTGCGTGATCGCGCCCGCGGGCGAGGCGAACATCACGAGCGCGGCGAAGAGTGCGAGCGAGCGGAGGAGTCGGGCCACGGGCGGGGATTGTTCCCCCACACGGAGCCGTTGAACAGTGGCAACGACGCGCGCGAGGCATGTTGAAGCGGGGCCCCGAGGCGCATATGCTCCCGCGCCGCGTCGGCGCGTGACAATCGCGCGGCGCGCAGAAACCACTGGTTGCGGCGACACGTACGACCGCGCCGGTCCAATCACCCGGGGAGAGTGCGCTCCAACGCCCTCACCGACCGACTCGCACCGCGGAGACACACGCATGGGAATCATCGACTCGGTGGGCAACTTCATCAGCGGCGACACCTTCAAGAACGGCGTCCGCGAGATGATGATCGCGCGCCCGCAGGACAACAACGACCTGATCTGGAAGCACCCCGACCAGACGATCCCGATGTTCGCGCAGTGCACGGTCCGCGCAGACGAGTGGGGCGTGTTCTCGAAGGAGGGGCGTCCCGTCGGCACGCTCGACGCCGGCCGCTGCACGCTCTCGACGGCCAACATCCCGTTCTTGTCGAACTTCGTCGACCAGTACACGGGCGGCAACTTCCTCATGACCGAGCTCTTCTTCGTGAAGCGCACGCCCTACCCGAAGAAGTTCGGCGGCTCGCTCGGCAACATGATCGACCCGATGACGGGCATCCGCGTGCGCGCCCGCTGCCACGGCGAGATCCTCCTGCGCGTCGAGAACCCCGAGACGCTGATCTACCAGTACTTCGGCATGCGCAAGTTCCAGGAGCACGCTGACATCTTCGACTGGTTCATCAACGCGTTCTTCAACACGGTGAAGAGCACCATCGGCAAGATGGCGCGCGAGCAGCGCACGTCGGTGCTCGACATCATGCACCTGCAAGACGAGCTGGCCGCGGCGTGCATCGCCAACGCCACGGAGCTCGCGCAGGCCGGCATCCGCGTCGCCAAGGTCACCAAGCTCGAGGTCGACGTCCCCGAAGAGGACATCAAGCGCTTCGACGAGATGCGCCAGAAGGTCGCCGAGCAGATGGTCGGCCTCCAGGTCGACGAGATCGGCATCCAGCGCGCGGCCCTCCAGGCCCAGGCGGCCGCGGCCGCCGCGCAGGTCAACGTGTCGACCGCGCAGTACAACGCCCAGGCCGCCCAGTTCGGCATCAACCAGCAGATCCAGAAGGATCAGTCGTACGTGGGCATGGCCGGCGGCGACATCGGCAGGCTCGGCCAGTTCGAAGCCATGCGCGGCGCGGGCGCGGGCATGGCGCACGGCGGCGGCAACACCGGCATGGCGGGCCTCGCCGCGCAGGTGGGCGTCGGCGCCGCGGTGGGCGGCAACCTCGCGGGTCAGCTCGTGGGCGGCGGCGGCGGGCGCGCACCGATCGTGGGCGCCGGCGTGGTGGTGCCCGCGGGCGGAGCGGCCATCGTGGCGTGCCCCGCGTGCAACGCGCAGGTGCCCCCGGGGCGCTTCTGCGCCGAGTGCGGCGGCTCGCTCGCTGCCCCCGCGAAGAAGAGCTGCGGCAACTGCGGCGTCGAGCTGGCCGCCGCGGCGAAGTTCTGCGCCGAGTGCGGCACCCCTTCGGCGCCTGCCCAGCGCTGATCGCCTCACGTTCTACGCGCTCTCGTACCCCGCCCATCGCCGATTTCTATAGAGTGCCGGCGACCGCATGACACGGCGCACGCGCATTCGATACCTCGTGGCCCTGTCGCGTCGCTTTCGCGTCACGGTGGGGCTCGCGCTGGGCTTCTTCGGCCTCATGCCGCTGGTGTTCACCGCCCTCTACCGCGGCCCCCACGGCGCGCGCATTCGGTACGGCGAGGCGCTCCACCACGTGTACTTTCTGATGTTCGGCCAGCCGTCGCTGCCGTACGTGGCCAACCCGCTGCTCGAGGCGCTCAACTTCGCCATTCCGCCGCTGGGGGTCGCGGTCATCGTCGATGGCGTGGTGCGCTTCGCGTACCTCTTCTTCGCCAAGCATCACAAAGACAAGGAGTGGTTCGAAGTGATCAGCGAGTCGATGTCGGGGCACGTCATCATCTGCGGCGCGGGGCGCGTCGGGTATCGCGTGGCGCAGCAGCTCCTCGAGCTGAAGCGCGAGGTGGTGGTCATCGAGAAGCGCGAGGAGTCGCACTTCGTGAGCGCGCTGCGCGACGCCGACGTGGCCGTGATGATCGACGACGTGAAGAACCCCATGGCCCTCACGCGGGCCAACGTTGCGCGCGCGTCGGCCATCGTGTGCGCCACCGACGACGACCTCGCCAACCTCAACGCCGCCCTCGACGCGCGGCGGGTCAACGCCGCCATTCGCGTGGTGATGCGCCTCTTCGACGACGACCTCGGCGCGCGCGTGCGCGAGGCCTTTCACTGCGAGGTGCTCTCGAGCTCGGCCCTCGCCGCGCCGGCCCTCGCGCTGAGCGCCCTCGACCCGCGCATCGTGCACTCGTTTCACGTCGCGGGTGAGCTCATGGTGGTGTCGCGCTTCGTGGCCCGCGCGGGCCTCGCGGGGCTCGCCGTGGCCGACGTGAGCGAGCGCTTCAGCGCCCTCGTGCTCTCGCGCACGCACGCGGGATCTACCATGCTGCACCCCGGCGGGCGCGACGTGATCGAGGCCGGCGACGCGCTCACCTTGCAGGCCACCTACGCCGACTACCTGAAGCTGCGCGAGGCGACCGGCGAGCGCGAGCCGCCGCGGTCGCCCGAGGCGTAGCGGTCAGAACTCGAACGCGACGCCGAAGGCCCAGGTGTTCGAACCGAAGCGGAGCTGCGGGCGCTCCCAATCGCGCACGATCATGTACTCGGCGAAGAGGTAGCTGTGGTTGACGCCCATCTCGAGGTCCCACGCGCGCTGGGCGCGAGGCTCGAGCCAGTCGAGGCGCAACATGGCGCCCGCCGCGAGCTGCCACGCGTACGAGAGCCCCGACGCGGCCTGGCCGAAGTCGCCCGCGTTGTTGGTGGGCGCCGTCGGTGAAGCGGCGCTGCGTCGCGCGAGGTTCTCCCCCGAGGTGATCCACCAGTACGAGGCCGCTACGCCGGCCTTGCCGTAGAACACCAGCGGGACCACCGTGCGACGGGCGAGCACGTCGAGGCGCAGCACCGCCACGGCATACATGGGCACCATCGCGAGCGTGCTCTCTTGCCCGCTGTCGCGCGACGGCGTCGCCGTGAGCGGCGCGTTGGCCGTGAACGACGAGAAGCCCACCGACACGCCGAGGCCCAGCGAGCCGATGGGGTTGATGCGCAGCGCCTGCCAGTCGAGCTCGAGCGCCCCGAGCAGGCGGTCGCGCACCGCCGTGCGAACGCCGCGTGCGTCGCGCTCGCCGAAGTACTGCAGAAAGGGCCCGCCGCCGCTGCCCGAGAACTCCGAGTCGATCATGGGCTGCCAGGGCGAGAATCGCAGCTCCATGGCGAAGTTCTGCGGGCTCTCGTGGCGGCTGTTGGCCCCGTCGGAGCCGAACAGTTCGAAGGTCTGCGCCGCGGACAGCGAGGGGAGCGCGAGCGCTGCGAGCGTCGCGGCGAGCGCGGTGACGTTGGATCTCATGGCTTCCTCCGGCGGCGCCCCATGAGGGCGACGGCCGTCGCGACGAGGCTGATGCAGGCGAGGAGGGCGCCCGTGCGCGCGCCCGGTCGTGCGCCGCAGCCGATGGGCTGCGCGGCGCCCCCCGACTGGCGGTAGCGCTCCCAGAAATCGGTGACGGGCAGCGGGATCACGCACTGCGACGACGTCGACACGCTGCGGTTGCCCGCGTTGTCTTCGGCCACCACCACGCAGCGGTAGGGCACGCCGTTGGTGAGGTTGTCGGCCGTGGCCGACGTGGCCGACGTCGACGTGCGAGCGCCGCGCACGTAGCGGTTGAAGAACGCCGTCTCGTAGAGCTGCGCGTCGCTCACCGAGAAGGCCGGGCAGGTGCTGCTCGTGCCCGCGTCGTCGCCGAAGGTGAGGTCGGGCACGTCGAGGCCGCCGGCGGCGCCCGCGTCGGCCCCCGCGTCGTCCCCCGCGTTGGCGGGCGGATTGCACAAGAGGTAGAAGCCCGCGAGGTCCGTCGAGGCCGTCGTGGTCGCGGTGCTCGTGCCGCTGTCGTCGGTGGTCGACGCGGTGGTGGTGGTCGCGCGCCACGAGACGGTGACCGCGCCTTCGCCGGGCACCGCCGTGACGTTGGTCGGCACGTCGGGGGGATTGAGGTCGTAGGGGATCGCGAGGGCGGTGCCCACCATGTTCTGCCCCGCGCTCGTGGTCACGATGAGCGAGAGGTAGTTGGTGGCCACGGTGCCGCGAAGCGTGCCCGGCGACGTGCAGTCGCCGTCGCCCACCGGGTCGATGAGGTAGCGCGCGGGGATCTGAAAGTTGG
>CANMAT010000382.1 GCA_947494865.1 Deltaproteobacteria bacterium | reverse complement strand
TGCGCGCGCGTGGCGCGGTTGAACATCCCCGGCAGCGCGTCGAAGGCGCCCACCATCGCGACGAGCTCGCGCGTCGCCGGGTCGATGGCCACGAGCGCTCCCTGCGGGCCGAGCTCGAGGTGCATCGCGCCCGCGGCCTCGGGCGTGATGAGCCCGTCGGGCGACACGCGCACCGTGGCCCCCACGGGCGCAAACTGCGAGGGCGCGAGGTTGGGCGCGTAGCGGGCCGCGGTCTCCCACGCGACGCGACCCGTGGAGCCTCCCACGCGCACGTAGAGGGCGCCGCGGCCGCGCGAGCCCGCGACGGGGTCTTCGGCGCGCTCGACCACGCCGGTGTAGATGCGTCCCGGGTGCAGTCGACCGTCGGCGGGCGGGCGCTCGGCGCGCACCACGTTGCCGCTCCCGGCGGGGCGTCGGGCGCCGGGCGCCGCGAGGGGGCCGCGGTACCCGTGGCGCGCGTCGAGCTGCTGGAGCCCTCGGGTCATGGCCTCGCGCGCGGCCCGCTGAAGGGCCGGGTCGAGCGTGGTGTACACGGTGTATCCGCCGCGGCGGAGCGAGTCTTCGCCCGCCACCTGGGTGAGCGTGCGGCGCACGATGTCGACCACCTCGGGGCACGCGCCGTCGTCGTCGGGGGTGGCCACGAGGCGCACGGGCTCGGCGGCCGCGGCGTCGGCCTCGGGCTGCGTGATGAAGCGCTTCTCGACCATCTGCGCGAGGATCCACCGACGGCGGCGCAGGGCGGCCTCGAGGTCGTTGCGCGGCGAGTAGTGCACGGGGCTCTTGGGGATGCCCGCGAGCAGCGCGCACTCGCCCAGGGTGAGCTCGCCCACGTGCTTGCCGAAGTAGTAGCGCGCGGCCTCTTCGACGCCGTTGCGGCCGTGCCCGAAGGCGATGTGGTTCACATAGAGAAAGAGAATCTCGTTCTTCGAAAGCTCCCGCTCGATGCGCCCCGCGAGGAGCACCTCGCGCACCTTGCGCGAGAGGCTGCGCTCCGAGGTGAGCAGCACGTTCTTCACCACCTGCTGGGTGATGGTGCTCGCGCCCTGCGCGAGGGTGCCGTGGCGAACGTTGACCCACAGCGCGCGCACGAGGCCCGGCCAGTCGAGGCCCTGGTGCGTGTAGAAGTCAGCGTCCTCCGCGGCGAGGAGCGACTTCACCATGTTCTCGGAGAGCGCCTCGAGGGGCACCACCGTGCGGCGCTCGATGAAGAGCTCGGCGAGCACCGTGTTGTCGCGGGCGAGCACGCGCGTCGTCTGCGGCGGGTTCCACCGCGTGCGGAGCGAGTGCACGTCGGGCAGGCTGCGGCCGTAGTAGGCGAACAGCCCCCCGAGCACGAGCGAGCCCGTGAGCGCGACGCCGAAGAGGCCCAGCGCCGCGAGGCCCGCGTTGCGTCGCCACCGGGGGCCTCGCGGCGGCGGAGGCCGCACCGGCTGGGGCGCGCGGGGCGCGTCGCTCACCGCCGCGTGCGCGGGGAGCGTGTCGTGGAGCGCGAGGTGCGCCTGCGAATCGGGGACGGTGGGCTTCGTCCCCGCGGGGGCTTTGGGTCGATTGGGTCTCATGGTGGGCGCTTCGGGCGGCGATGATTCACGAAGCGCTCCTCACCGCGATGCGGCCGCGGATCGTACGGCAACCGTCGCCCCGCGGACACAGCCCCGTGGCCCCCCGCGCACATCCCCGCTACGCGACGGGAAGCGCGGCGAGCCAGGCCTGCGACGCCTCGGGGAGCGACGTGAAGCGCACGGTGAAGGTGCCTCCCCCCTCGGCGCATCGCACGACCTTGGCGTACACGTCGTCGTCGGGCGCGCCCGCCGTCGGAAACTTGATCCGCAGGTCGGTGAGCGTCGCCGGCGCCTCGCGCGCCACGAGCTCGCCCTCGCGCGCCGAGAGCCGCACGATCGCAGCCGACTGCGCCTCGCCCGCGACCCCTTTGCCGTGCACCTCCCAGAGCGCGACGGGCTCGGGGGTGACGAGCGTCGCGAGGGAGGCGTCGACGCGGTTGAGCGTGATGGCGTAGGGCTCGCCGATGGCGCCGATCTCGTAGAGCGCGAGCGGCTGCGCGGCCCCCTTGGGGTGCACCTCGAAGCGCGCGTCGACGCGCACCGCGGGGCGCAGCGAGCGCAGCGTCGCCTCCGACACGAGCACCTGGCCGCCCACCGTGTACGACTCGGCGCGGCCCGCGAGGTTCACCTGGCTGCCCACGACGCCGTACTTGGCGCGCTTCTGCGAGCCGATGTTGCCGACCACCACCTCGCCCGTGTTGATGCCGATGCCCATCTCGATCTCGGGCATCCCGTGGCGGCGGTTCCAGTCGTTGACGCGGCCCATCGCCACCTGCATCTCGAGGGCGCACGCCACGGCGCGCTCGGTGTCGTCGGCCCGCTGCAACGGCGCGCCGAAGATGGTGAGAATGGCGTCGCCGATAAACTCGTCGATGGTGCCCTGGTACTTGAGAATGACCTCGGTCATCTCGCTCAGGTAGTTGTTGAGGAGGCTCACCACCTGCTCCGGCGTGAGCCGCTCGGAGTGCGACGAGAACCCGCGCAGGTCGCTCAGCATGATGGTGACGCGGCGCCGCGCGCCGCCGAGCTCGAGGCCCTCGGGCGTCTCGAGGATGCTGTCGACCACGTCGTTGGAGAGGTAGCGCCCGAAGGTCTGGCGAATGAAGCGGTTGCGCACCTCGAGCTGCTCGGTGCGCTCGCGCACCTTCTCTTCGAGGGTCTCGTAGAGCTCGGCGTTGGCGATCGACACCGCGATCTGTCCCGAGAGAAGCTCCAGCACGCGAATGCGGTCCGACGTGAAGGCCCCCGAGGCGAGGTTGTTCTCGAGGTAGAGCACCCCCACGAGGCGCCCCTGGCGCAGCACCGGGCCGCAGAGCACCGAGCGCGGCCTGCGCGCGGCCACGTAGGGCTCGGCGCGGAAGCGCTCGTCGGCCGACGCGTCGTCGAGCACCAGCGCCTCGCGCGTGCGCGCCACGTAGTGAACCAGCCCCGCGGGCACGATCGCGCCGCCGTCGGCGTCGGTCACGTCCATGGTGAGCGAGTGCAGCACCACGGGCTCGGCGCCCGCCACGCACTGGGCCTCGACGCGCAGCTCGCCGCCGCGGTCGAGCAGCAGCACGCCCCGCTGCGCCGCCGCGTTCTCGAGCACCACCGACATCATGCGCTTGAGCAGGTCGCTGAGCACCACCTCGCTCGAGATGGCCTGCGAGGCGCGCAGCACGCTCTCCACGTCGAGGTCGCCCGCGTGCGTCTCGACCGTCGACGTGACGCTCCCCGCGACGCCGCTCGCGCGCGGCGCCGCCGCGGGGCCGCCGTGGCGCGCGTCGAGGTCGGCCACCTTGAGCGCCGCGCCCCACGCCTCGTACCCGTGCCGCGCGCGCGCGAGGTACGCGTGCGCCGCGTCGCGCTCGCCCTCCTCGAGCCAGAACTCGCCGCACAGCTCGCACGCGAGGGCCTCCTCGTGCTGAAACCCGCTGCGCGCCGCGAGCTCGATGGCCTCGCGGTAGTGGCCCCGCGCCCGCGCGCGGTCGCCCTCGACGCGGCACCGCTCGGCGCGCACCAGGGCGAGCTTGTGGGCGTTGTTCATCGGCGCGAAGCGCGCGTACCGACGCAGGCGGAGCTCGTTGCGGGCCGCCCGCGCGCGGAGCCTCGCGGCCTCGACGGGCGCTGCGTCGCGGGCCATCGCGAGGTCGTTGAGGGCCTCGTAGAAGGCCAGCGCCGTGAGCATGAAGCAGGCGAAGAGCTGCTCCTCGTAGCGGCGCGTGAGTTCGAAGCGCGCGCGGGCCCGCGGGCGGTCTTTGAAGATCACCGCGAGCATGCCGTCGGCGAGCGTCGCGTACGCGATGGCAATCTTGTTGTCTTGCGCCACGTAGGCGGGCAGGTCGCGCGTGAGGTCGAAGAGCGAGCCCGCGCACGCGGGCGGCGCCGGGGGGCCCGCGACGAGGTTGCGCGCGGCCTGCACCCAGCTGTCCATGAGGGGCCACGAGTTGACCTGGCGCGTGCCGTGGAGCCACCGCAGGCCCTCGTCGAAGCGCGCGAGCAGGTCGTTGAGCTCGGCGCCCGCGCAGAAGCCCATGCTCATGCCCTGCAAGAGCGCGTACGACGCGTACTCGATGTCGCCGCCGTCGACGCCGGGCCGCCAGCCCGCGAGGAGCTGCCGCGAGTTCTCGGCGAAGCCGCTCTTCCACGGGGCCACGAAGGTGCCCCAGATCATGGCCATCTTGCCCGCGAGGTTGGGCGACGGAAAGCGCTCGAGCACCTTGAAAGCAAGGCGCCCGAACTCATGGCCCGTGTCGAAGTCCTCGATGGTGCCGCACAGGGTCATGCCGTAGAGCAGGTACCCGTTGGCCGCGAAGGTGGAGTTGCCGTGCTCCAGCGAGAGCCGCACCATCACCATCACGATGAGCAGCATGAGGCGCGGGTTCACGAAGTACGTGATCGACGCCATCTGCCGGCACAGGTCGAGCGTGGCCAGAATGGTCGGGTCTTTGAGCTCGGGCAGGGCCACCAGGTCCATCGGCCGGCGGCGCCCGATGGCGAGGCGCGTGCGCGCCATCTCGGCGAGGAGCCTCGGCATGCCCGCGTCGTCGGGGAGGTGCACCCCCAGCGTGGCGAGCACCGGGCGCGCGAGCTCGAGGGCCTCGCGCGAGCGGCCCTGCGACTGCCGCGCGGTGATGCGCACGCGCTCGACGGCCACGCGCTCGCGGACGTCCTTCGCGCGCGCGAGCACCGCGGCGGCGAGAGACTCCATCTCGTCGTAGCGCTCGCAGAGAAACATCGCCTCCGTCGCCTCGGTGTGCAGCGCGAGGGTGAAGCGGTAGTCGGTCTCCCACGCGTCGGGCGCGAGGAGCGACAGGGCCGACTCGAGGTAATGCGCCGCCGTCGGCGCGGCCATCGCGGCGAGGGCGCGGCGCCCCGCGCGGTCGTGCAGCTCGGCGAGTTGCCTCCGCTCGCGGGGGTCGGTCACGAGGTCGCGCGCCATGTCGAAATGGTTCGCAATGTCCATGAGCGCCTCGTCGCGCTCACGGGCCGAGAGGCGCTCGAGGAGCAATCGCCCGATGCTCAGGTGCTGCCGCTTGCGGGCGCCCTCGTCGAGCAGGGTAT
>CANMAT010000381.1 GCA_947494865.1 Deltaproteobacteria bacterium | reverse complement strand
GGGCGGCGATGTTGTGCGCGGCACCGGGTCGGGCGTCGTGGTGCGCGCCGACGGCGTGATCGTGACCAACAACCACGTGGTGCGTGACGCCGACCGCATCGAGGTGCACCTCCGCGACGGCCGCGTGATGCGCGCGCAGGTGCTCGGCACCGACCCCTCGACGGACCTCGCGGTGATCAAGATCGAGGGGCAGAACCTCCCCACCGCGCGGTGGGGCGACAGCGAGGCCTCGCGCGTAGGCGAGTGGGTGCTCGCCATCGGGGCGCCCTTCGGCCTCGAGGCCACGGTGACCCACGGCGTGATCAGCGCCAAGGGGCGCGCGGGCCTCGGCGCCAACGCCATCGAGGACTACCTCCAGACCGACGCGAGCATCAACCCGGGCAACTCGGGCGGCCCCCTTGTGAACCTCCGCGGCGAGGTGCTCGGCATCAACACCATGATCATCGGCCGCGGGTCGGGCGTAGGCTTCGCGGTCCCGTCGCGCCTCGCTCGCCTCGTGGCCGAGCAGGTGGTCGCGCAGGGGCAGGTCTCACGCGGTTGGATGGGCGTCGGCGTGCAAGAGCTCTCCGCCTCGCTCGCGGAGGCCTTTCGCCTCCCGCCCGAGGCCGGCGCGCTCGTCTCGCAGGTCGACCCGAGCGGCCCCGGCGCGCGCGCGGGCATCGCGCCGGGCGACATCATCGTGCGCGTCGACGGACGACCCGTTCGACACGCCTCCGACGTGGTGCGCGAGGTCACCGGGCACCGCCCCGGCGATCGGCTCAACCTCGAACTGCTCCGCGGCGGTCAGACGCGCGCCGTGTCGCTCACGACCGCGCGCAGGCCCGACGAGCGCAGCGACGGCGCCCCCGCGCGCCCGCGGCCTCGCCCCGCGGCGAGCAACGAGCCCGCGACGCTGGGCATCGAGGTGGCCCCCCTCGACCCGCCGCGCGCCCGCCAGCTCGGCGCGCAGCGCGCGGTGGTGGTGACCGGCGTGCTTCCGGGCGGCGCCGCCGACCGGGCGGGGCTCCGCCGCGGCGACGTGATCCTGCAGGCCGACGGTCGCGAGGTGGGCGGCTCCGGCGAGCTCGCCGAGTCGATGCAAGACGGCCGCGCGGCGCTGCTCGTACGGCGCCGCAACGAGCAGCTCTTCGTGCCCGTGCAGACGCGCTGAGCGCGACGACGCCTACGCGCCGACCTTGTAGAAGCCCCAGCTCCAAAACACGTGCGCTGCGACGTCACGGGCGACGCCCGGCGCGGGGTCGCACTCGTCGGCCTCTCTCGCGCCCTCGGCGAGGGCCCGCGCGCGCTCGCGGAGGCTCACCATGTGCGCCACCTCGTCGGGGTCTGACGCCTCGGCGGGCGCGACCCGCGGCGACGCGTCGATGACCATCCAGTCGTAGAGCACCGACGCGAGCGCCTCGCGGGCGCGCGCGTCGAGCGGTGCGGGCTCGCGCGCCTCGGGCCAGCCCATGGGGCGCACCTGCGAGAGCGGGTCGCGCACGCGCCAACCGGCATAGGCACCCGCGAGGAAGAGCAGCGACACGTGCGGCGACACGCGCACCGCGCGGAGCCCCGCGGCGCCTCCCGCGAGCGCGTCGGCCACGCCGCGTCGCAGCGCGACGAGGGAGGCGAGCGACACGTCGAAGAGCGCCTCGTCGGCCGGCGCGAGCGAGAACGCGCCGACCTCGGGCGCGAGGGTGAGGGCGCCCTCGTCGTCGCCGAGATCGCTCACCTGGCGCAGCGTCGCGTCGTCGTAGCGCAGTGTCGCGGGGCGGTTGAGGTAGAGCTCGCGGAGCGCGCGCGTCTGCGGCGCGAAGCGCGCGCCGTCGCCCTCGTCGTCTTCGGGCGTGCCGACGCTGTTCTCGGCGCTCCAGCTCGGGTCGGTGAGGTCGTCGCGCAGGCGCGTGCGAACGGCCAGCGCGCCGTTCCACCGGGTGACAGACGCGGGCGGGGGCGCGGCGCGGTCGAGGCGCAGGGTGACGCCCGGCGCGAGCGTGAGGGTGTCGACCGAGGGCGCGGGCGCGATCTCGACGACCGCGCCAGGCGCCGCCTCGGGGACGGGCTCATACGCGATCCACGAGGGCGACGGCACGTAGCCCACGGCGCGCAGAAACTGACCGTCGTCGGGGCCCGCGAGCACGAAGTGGCGGTCGCCCTCGCGGCCCTCGACCTCGGCGCGGGCGGCGTCGAGGAGCGCGCGCGCCACGCCCTGGCGCCGCGCGTCGACGGCGACGAACAGGCGCTCGACGAAGGCCACGGACACCGGCCCCGACGGCGCGGCGCGGAGCCAGCGCACGTCGGCGAGGCCCACGGCGCGGCCGCCCTGCTCGGCGACGAGCGTGACGCCGTGCTCGTCGGAGGCGAGCGAGGCGGCGATGGCGTCGGGCGTCGCGAGGCCCGCGTCGGCGCGGAGGGCGGTGACGGCGCGCGCGTCGCGGGTCGAGCCGAGCGCCCGTCGGAGCACGAGGGCGCGCGCGCGGACCGTCATCGCGGCCTAGTTGAGCGAGTGGGGGAGCGAGAGCGCGAAGGGCGCGACCTCTGCGTCGAAGCGACGCCCGTCGTCGCGCACCATCTGGTAGGTGCCGCGCATCGAGCCGCGCGGCGTGCGGAGCGCGCAGCCGCTGGTGTACTCGAACGATTGTCCCGGACGGAGCACGGGCTGGGCCCCCACCACGCCGTCGCCCTTGACCTCTTGCACGTTGCCGCCGCCGTCGGTGATGACCCAATGGCGCGCGCGGAGCTGCGCGGTCTCGGCGCCCTCGTTGGTGATCTTCACGGTGTAGGCGAAGACGTACTCGCGCTGCGTTGGTGACGATCGCTCGGGCAGGTAGCTGCACGAGACCGTCACGCGGATCCCGTGGGTGATCGCGTTCGACACGACCCGCACCCTGCCAGCACCCGCCCCGCCGTGCAAGGCCGCGTAGCGCCCTCACCCCGACGCGAGCGGGTCGTCGCGATCGAAGCCCGCGAACACGGGCTCGGGCGTGAGGGTGACGCCGAGCCGCGCGCGCACGGCGTCGCGCACCATGGCGGCCAGGGCGAGGAGCTCGCGGGCCGTCGCGCCGCCGCGGTTTACGAGCGCGAGGCTGTGCTTCTGCGAGACGGCGGCGTTGCCGAGGCGCGTTCCCTTCGCGACGCCGGCGCGCTCGATGAGCCATCCCGCGGCGAGCTTCACGCGGCCGCCGGGCGCGGCGAAGCGGGGCATCGACTCGCCCTCGCGGAGCGCGCCGGACGCGCGGGCGCGGGCCTCGGCGCCGCGGGCGGTGTCCTCGTCGACGACGGGGTTCACGAAGAACGACCCGGCGCTCTGCGAGTCGGGGTCGCCCGCGTCGAGCACCATGCCCTTGGCGCGGCGCAGCGAGACCACCGCGTCGCGCACCGTCGCGAGGGTCGCGTCACGGCCTTCGAGGGCGCGCGTGAGTTCGCCGTAGCGCAGCGCGGGCGCGCCGCCGGGGCGCAGCGCGAAGGTCACCGCGAGCACCACGTAGCGATCGCGCGCGTCGCGCTTGAACAGGCTGTCGCGGTAGCCGAAATCGCACTGCCCCGCGGCGAGCTCGACGACGCGCCCGTCGCGTCGATCCCACGCGCGCACGCGGGTGATCGTGTCGGAGACCTCCTGCCCGTAGGCGCCCACGTTCTGCACGGGGGTGGCGCCGACGAGGCCGGGGATGCCCGCGAGGCACTCGACGCCCGCGAGGCCCTCGTCGACGAGGCGCGCGACGAGCGCGTCCCACGGCTCGCCCGCGGCGGCGCGCACCGCGACGCGTTCTCCCTCTCGCGAGAGCGACACGCCGCGGGTGGCGACGCGCGCGACGCGACCGTCGAAGCCGGCGTCGGCGACCACGAGGTTGGAGCCGCCGCCGAGCACGAGCACGCGGTCGCCGCGCTCGTCGGCCTCGCGCACGGCGTCGATGAGATCGCCCTCCGTGGTGGCCTCGACGAGCTCGCGCGCGGGCCCGCCGATGCGGAGCGTGGTGAAGCCTTCGAGCGGTACCATCGTGCGTGCGTGCGGGCTCATCGCGAGGCGCAGGCGTGTATCAGGGAACGCGCCGCCGCGCGAGCGCGCCCGCTGCTACGATGCGTCCGTGGCGCGCGTCGGGATGCTCACGACTGGCTATCCGCACCGCGGCGACGTCGTCGCGGGGAGCTTCGTGCGCGCGATGGCGCGATCGCTCGCGGCGCGCGGTCACGCAGTGCACGTCGTGTGCGCGGCGCGCCGCGACGGCCCTCGGTGGGACGAAGCCCTGCGCGACCCCGGCGTGACGGTGAGCGCGGCGCGCTACGCCTTCGGCGAGACGTTCTACGGCGCGGGCGCGCCCGACGCGCTCGGTCTCGGCGCCGCGCGCGCGAGCCTCCGCGCGTGGGGCGGCGCGCTCGATGGCGTGCGCGCGCTGACCCTCGCCGCCGCGCGTGAGCTCTCGTGGTGCGATGCGCTGGTGTCGCATTTCGTGCTGCCGTGCGGCGCCATCGCGGGGGCCTTGCGCGCCGGGCGACCGCACGTGTGCGTGGTGCACGGCACCGACGGGTGGCTGCTCGCGAGGCTCCCGCGCGCGGCGCAGCGTCGCGTGCTCGCGGGGGCTAGCCGCGTCTGGTACTCGCATCAGGCCCTGCGCGACGCGGTGTCGCACCCCGCCCACGTCGGCAGCGCAGTGCGCCCGATGGGGTGGGAGCCTCGCGCGGCCTCGTCGCACGTCGCGCGCGCGTCTGCGCTTCGCGTGGCGATGGTCTCGCGACTCGTCCCGGTGAAGCGCGTGGAGCGCGCGATCGACGCGCTGGCGTTGCTCCGGGCGCGAGGCCTCGACGCCGAGCTCACGGTCGCGGGTGACGGCTCCGAGCGCGCCCGACTCGAGGCGCGCGCGCGTCGCGTCGCGCCGGGCGCGGTGACATGGCTCGGCGCCGTCGACGCACCCGCGCGTGACGAGCTGCTCGCCCGCGCCAACGTGTTTCTGCACACGGCGGGCGCCATCGCGGGAGGTCGCACGGAGGGCGCCCCCGTTGCGCTGCTCGAGGCGATGGGCGCGGGGCTCGCGGTGGTCGCGTGCGACGCGGGCGGTGTGCGCGCGATGGTCGGCGACGGGGGCGTGGTGCTGAGCGGCGAAGCGCGCGACCACGCGATGGCCGACGCGCT
>CANMAT010000380.1 GCA_947494865.1 Deltaproteobacteria bacterium | reverse complement strand
TGGAGTACGACTTTCGCAAGCTCATGTCGGTGCGCGACGCGTCGTCGCGGGCGAGCTACCTCAACGGCCTCGTGAGCGAAACGGTGGGGCGCACGGGCTCGGGCAACGCCATCGCGATGCTCGCCGAGCGCAGCGCCGACGTCGCACCGCTGCGGGCCGCCCTGGAGCGAGGGCGCGCGGCGCCCGGCGGCGCACCCTACGGCCCCGTGCGCACCCTCGACGACCTCCTGCCCGACGACCAGACCGCGAAGCTCGCGCTCCTCGTCGACGTGCGTCGGCTGCTCCTCGACCTGCGCCCCCACGTCGCGCCCGACGTGCAGCGGCGCATCGACGAGAACCTCCCGCCCGCCGCCCCGCAGGCCCTCACGGCCGACGCGCTGCCCCTCTCCGTCGCGGCCCTCTTCAGCGAGCGCGACGGCACGCGGGGTCGCATCCTCTTCGTCGAGGAGCGCGCCGACGCCTCCACGTGGGACGGCCGCTACCTCGTCGCGTGGGCCCGCGCGATTCGCGCCGTGCGCACCCCCGACGGGCGCGCGCCCCTCGTCGTGGGCCGGGCCCCCATCTTCGCCGACATGATCTCGGCCATCGGCCGCGACGGGCCCCGCGCCGTGCTCGCCTCGCTCGCGGCCACGGTGCTCCTCGTGGCGCTCGCGTTTCGCAGCGCGCGCCCGCGGGCCCTCACGCTGGCCGCGCTCGCCGTCGGCGTGGCGTGGATGTGCGGCGCCCTCACCCTGCTGCGCATCCGGCTCAACTTCTTGAACTTCGTGGCCCTGCCCATCACCTTCGGCATCGGCGCCGACTACGCCATCAACGTCACGCGACGCTACGTGATCGAGCGCGCAGACCACCCCGGCGTCGACCCCGACGAGGCCCTGCGCAGAACGGTGTCGGAGACCGGCGGCGCCATCGTGGTGTGCTCGCTCACCACCATCTTCGGCTACGGGTCGCTCTTCACGAGCGCCAACCGCGCGCTCAACTCCTTCGGGCTCGCCGCCGCGCTCGGCGAGGTGGCCTGCCTCCTCGCCGCGATGATCGCGCTGCCCGCCATGCTCGCGTGGCGGCGCACCGTCTCGCGCTGAGAAGCCTCCGCGCGGCGAGAAAAAACCAGTACTTCACCGCGTTGGCTACAGTCTCTTCGCGCCTCGCCGATCAACTGGGCATGAGCGCACGACGCCCCCGCCCGCAAGACGACGCCCCCCCTGCAAAGGGCAGCGCCGCGCAGCCCTCGCACGAGCCCGACCGCCGCTCGGGCATCTGGTATCCGCACACGCAGTCGGCCGCCCCGGCCAACGGCGACGGCCACGCGGCGCAGTCGACGCTCGGCGTCGTGGCGCAGCGCGAGGGGATCTGGATGGCAGTGCCCGACGGCATCCTCGTGAGCCTCCGCACGCGCACGACCCTGGCGCGGCTCCTGCGCAGCCTCGGCGAGGCGCGCGTCGCCGTGCCGGGCGTCTCGCGCTCGCCGGGCGACCTCATCGCCGACGTGTGGCCCGCCGAGAAGATCATCCCGAAGGCCGCGCGCAACCGCCTCCACGTGGCGATCCGCACGCTGCGGGTGATGGGCCTCGAGCGCGTGCTCCTCTCCGACGACGACGGCTACCACCTCGACCCGAAGGTGCCCTTCACCTTCGTGAGCGAGCCCTGAGCGACGCGTCGCGGTTTCGATCGGTGGGGTTCCGCAGGGGATGCCGATGACGGCGCCGCCGAGCATGTGAATGTCGTAGCGCCCGTTGTCAGACATCGGGCGGCGCGCGCACACCGCGGTCTCGAACGCGAGGTGCGGGTTGAGCGTTGCGGTATGCTCGCGCCGTCATGCGTCACCTGAGCCTCCTCGCGCTGTCGCTGCTTCTCGTCGCCGCGTGCGACGCCACCCCGACGCCCGCCGCCGACGGCGGGGCCGACCGCCCCGTCGCCGTCGACGCGCCGCAGCCCGACGCGAAGGCCGACGCGACGCCCGACGACGCCGCCGTCGACGCCGCGCCCGACGCGCCCCCGGCGGGCCCGCGCACCTGCGGCACGTGCCTCTACGACAGCGAGTGCGGCCCCGGCGGCCGCTGCGTCGCCTTCGACCCGATGACCTTCCCCGGCGTGCGCCAGTGCCTCGTGGCGTGCGCGACGGTGGGCGCGCCGTGCGAGGCCAGCGTGCCCGCCACGTGCCGCGAAGACGAGGCCTCCGGCGACTACGTGTGCACCCCCGACGCGTCGTGCGTGCCCATGACGTCGCGGCGCGCCGTCGCGTGCCCCGCCGCGGGCTGCGCGGGCCGCTACAGCGTGTGCGCCGACCTCAACCGCGCCGACGACGTGCGCGGCCGCGCGGGCGTCGTGTGCCTCCCCCCCTGCGCGCGCGACGCCGACTGCGAAGACGGCCTGCGCCGCTGCATGCCCGTGCGCACCCGCGAGGGCGCCACCACGCGCGCCTGCGTCCCCGACGACCGCTTCGGCCCCGACGCGTGCGGGCTCAAGGCCGTCAACGCGCGCGGCATCGGCGCGCCCTGCGACGCCACCACCATGTGCCCCGCCTCCCTCGAGTGCGCCACCGGCGTCGACGCGGCCCTCACGCGCGGGTTCTGCACGGCCGCGTGCGCCTCCGACGACGCGTGCGGCGCCGGCGCGCGCTGCCTCGCGCTCGGCGCCCGCGGCAATCGCTGCGTGCCCGACGACTGCGCCTGCGCCGCCGGTCCCCGCGACGGCCTCCTCGACCGCGCGCTCGCCCAGGGCGACCCGCAGTGGTAGCGCTGCAACCTCTACTTCACCCTCGCCAACCTCGACGCGTTCCCGCCCAACACCTCGCGCGACCGCTTTCGGCTCCCGATCTTCGACCGCGTGCACCGCGACTGGCTCTACGGCGCCCGCTGGGCGCGCGACATGGGCCCCTCCCTCGACACCGCGGCCACCACGCTCTCGGGCGCGCTCGCCGCGATGGCCAGCCTGCGCGCCGACGGCAGCACCACGCGCATCACCGCGCCCGCCCCCGTCGCGGCCCCCGCCGACGCGATGACGGCCCTCCTCGACGCCCTCACGGCGACCGGCGCCACCGTCGACCGCACGCGCGCCGCGCAGGCCATGGCCACCTGGCCCCCGGCGCTCGTGTCGGCCCTCGCGCGGGTGCTCTCCGCCGCCCTCGACGCCGCGCAGGCGCGCGACCGCGGCCTCGCCTTCGCCGCCTCGCCCGACGAGCGCGCGCGCCTCTTCGCCATCGGGCCGCACATGTTTCTGCCCACCACGCGCCCCGACGAGCGTCCCGACTTCGCCCAGGCCTTCGACGTGGGGAGCCTCCTCGGCGACGTGGTGATCCCCGTGCCCGAGGCGCTGCGCCTCGCGCGCACCATCGAGGCGATCGATTGGGCGCCCCTGCGCGGCGTCGTGGGCCCGGCGCTCCAGCTCGACTCGCCCATGGGGTGGATCGTCGTGCGCGACGGCCGCGACCAGACGCACACGGCCACCGAGTTCGCCCGCACCCTCGTCACCATCGACCTCGGCGGCGACGACACCTACGAGAACTCCGCGGGCGCCAACGCCGACCCCGCCAACCCCGTGAGCGTGCTCGTCGACCTCGCGGGCGCCGACACGTACACGTACCCCGAGGTGCCCTCGTCGCTCGACCGCCCCGACACGCTCCCGAGCGACCGCGACGGCCGCGCCCGCGCCGGCGCCACGGCCACGCCGTCGGTCTCGCGCACGGGCCGCCAGGGCTCGGCGCGCCTCGGCGTCGCGATGCTCTACGACCTCGGCGCGGGCAACGACCGCTACCGCTCGCTCACCATGTCGCAGGGCTTCGCCTCCTACGGCGTAGGCGGGCTCTTCGACGACGGCGGCGACGACGCGTACGCCGTCGAGGCGGGCTCGCAGGGCGCCGCCGTGGCGGGCGTGGCGGCCCTCGTCGCCGCCCGCGTCGACGACCGGTACAGCGCCTGGGCCTTCGCCGAGGGCTTCGCGTACGTGCAGGGCGCCGCGGTGCTCTACGACCGCGACGGTCGCGACGTGTACGACTCCAAGCGCACGCCGGTGCTCTACGTGTCGGCGCAAGACGCGACGGTGAACTCGAGCTTCACGCAGGGCGCGGGCTTCGGCCGCCGCGGCGACGCCACGCCCGACCGCACCAACATGTCGGGCGGCCTCGGCGTGCTGCGCGACCGCGCGGGCGACGACCGCTACGCGTCGGCCATCTTCGGCACGGGCACCGGGTACTGGGGAGCGATGGGGCTGCTCCTCGACGGCGCCGGCGACGACCGCTACGACGGACGCTGGTACTCGCAGGGCGGCGCGGCGCACTTCGCCTACGCGGCCCTCGTCGACGGCGGCGGCGCCGACGTGCACAACATGGAGGCCACGCGGCAGAACATGACCGCGGGCGCGGGCCACGATTTCTCCCTCGGCATCCTCCTCGCGCTCGGCGCGGGCGGCGACACCTACGGCGTGCCCAACCTCGCGCTCGGCGCGGGCAACGCCAACGGCGCGGGGCTCTTCGTCGACGAGGGCGGCGCCGACACCTACGAGGCCCCGAGCGCCCTCACGCTGGGCAACGCGGCCCTCGAGACCCTCACCGACCCGGGGAGGCTCATGCGCCCCACGGTGGGCATCTTCCTCGACGCCGACGGGGCCGACACGTACCGCCGCACGGTCATGGGCGCGCCCGAGGGCAACGACCGCACGTGGTCGCAGCGCATCCACCCCGAGGCCCCGAGCGAGCGCGGCTTCGGCGCCGACGCGACGGGCGCCCGCACCGGGCTCTGACCTGTGCCGCGACTCGTGTTCGAACGCACGCGCTTCGAGGTCGACCTCCCCGATGGGGGCCGCGTGCTCGACGTGTGCGACGCGCACTTCATGGCGGGCGTTGCGTTCGCGTGCAGGCACGCCAACTGCGGCATCTGCCGCGTCGAGCTCGTGGAGGGCGCCGACCTCTGCGAGCCCGCCGACGACGACGAGCGGCACCTCACCGAAGGAGTGTTCCGCCACGACGCCTCGGTGCGCCTCGCGTGTCAGCTCCGCGTGCGCGCGGGCCACGGCGTCGTGCGGCTCCGCGTCGTGCGCTGACCCCGTCGGTCGCAGACGTCTGCGGTCCGAGTCGCAGACGTCTGCGGTCCGAGTCGCAGGCGCCTGCACCGCGCGG